>NZ_WJYH01000129.1:0-370 GCF_009668065.1 Acinetobacter sp. RIT698 | reverse complement strand
TTGCTTTAAATAACTATATTTCGAGTAATAATTCAGCCTTATCTTCAGTACAGCAAAAAGCCGAAACTGCTGTAACACAATCAACAGCAAACAGTAGTTTAATTGAAGCATTAGACAGTCGCGTTGATGTTGCTGAATCTGATGCATCGACTGCAAAAACTAATGCAGCCAGTGCTTTAACTAAAGCTAATACTGCGGTTACTGATTCAAGTGCGGCAGCATCAATGGCGCAACAAGCCAACGCAACAGCAACATCAGCAAAAAGCACAGCCGATAATGCATTAACCAATTCTGCAACAGCTTTATCAAAAGCCGATGTGGCAGTGACGAATGCAAGTTCTGCTGTATCGAAGGTTGATGCTGTAGAGGC
>NZ_WJYH01000128.1:0-407 GCF_009668065.1 Acinetobacter sp. RIT698 | reverse complement strand
TCAGGATCGAGTTGACCTAATTCAACCACCTCTGAAACCTGTGCAATGGTGACATCTGCAGCCATCGCCATGATTGGACCAAAGTTACGTGCTGATTTGTTATAAACCAAGTTGCCCCAACGGTCGCCTTGATGTGCTTTAATCAGTGCGAAGTCTGCTTTAATTGGATATTCAAGCACGTAGTCTTTGCCATCGATATGACGGGTTTCTTTACCATCTGCCAATAAGGTGCCAAAACCTGTTGGGGTAAACACTGCACCTAAACCCATCCCAGCAGCTTGAATACGACACGCGAGATTACCTTGAGGAACCAGTTCCAGTTCGATCTTGCCAGCATGATAGAGTTCATCAAATACCCAAGAATCAGACTGACGTGGGAAAGAACAAATGATTTTACGGACTGCACC
>NZ_WJYH01000127.1:0-420 GCF_009668065.1 Acinetobacter sp. RIT698 | reverse complement strand
ATCAACAGCCAACAACGTACCGCGGTAGCACAAGCTCAAGGCTTTTTCAAAAATGAGATTGTGCCTGTCACTATTCCACAGCGTAAAGGTGATGCTTTGCTTGTGGATACAGATGAACATCCACGTGCATCAACCACTTTAGCTGCACTGACAAAACTTAAAGGTGTGGTCAAAGCTGATGGTACGGTCACGGCGGGCAATGCGTCTGGGATTAATGATGGTGCAGCGGCGTTATTGATCGCCTCAGATGAAGCTGTAGAAAAATACCAATTAAAACCACGTGGCAAAATTATTGCAGCAACCACGGTAGGTGTTGAACCACGAATTATGGGCTTTGCACCCGCGCCTGCAATCAAGAAACTGCTTAAACAAGCTGATCTTAGTTTAGCGCAAATGGATGTGATTGAGCTGAATGAAGCC
>NZ_WJYH01000126.1:0-420 GCF_009668065.1 Acinetobacter sp. RIT698 | reverse complement strand
CTAAACAGCCAACAACGTACCGCGGTAGCACAAGCTCAAGGCTTTTTCAAAAATGAGATTGTGCCCATCACTATTCCACAGCGTAAAGGTGATGCTGTGCTTGTGGATACCGATGAACATCCACGTGCATCAACCACTTTAGCTGCACTGACAAAACTTAAAGGAGTGGTCAAAGCTGATGGTACGGTCACGGCGGGAAATGCGTCTGGGATTAATGATGGTGCAGCAGCGTTATTGATCGCCTCAGATGAAGCTGTAGAAAAATACCAATTAAAACCACGTGGCAAAATTATTGCAGCAACCACGGTAGGTGTTGAGCCACGAATTATGGGCTTTGCACCCGCGCCTGCAATCAAGAAACTGCTTAAACAAGCTGATCTTAGTTTAGCGCAAATGGATGTGATTGAACTGAATGAAGCT
>NZ_WJYH01000125.1:0-428 GCF_009668065.1 Acinetobacter sp. RIT698 | reverse complement strand
AAAGATAACGGCACATGGTTAAAACTACCATTAACTGGAAGCAACTCAGCTGAGGTGGCTGGGATTTACGCAGGGCAATATGAAGCACGCGTATTTGCAATCAGTGCTTTTGATATTTCGTCCTTGCCAATGTATTCAGTTTTGACAGAGTTGAAAGGCAAGCAAGGAAAGCCGCCAAAACTCGCGAACATTCATGCTGAAGGTATTTTATTTGGCATGAAATTAACATGGTTGTTTCCTGCTGTGGGCGCGCTAGACACTGCATACACTGAAATTGTAGTCAGTCCTGATGGGAGCAGCAATATTGCTCAACTGGGTTTGTTTGCTTATCCGACTACTGTTCACACGATTCAAGGTATGCAGCCAAACTTACGCCAGTATTACCGTGGTCGTTTAATTGACCGTATTGGTAATGTAGGCGATTGGTC
>NZ_WJYH01000124.1:0-606 GCF_009668065.1 Acinetobacter sp. RIT698 | reverse complement strand
GAGCTATAAATCTTTTCCCAGTCTTCATATGAAATATGTCCATGGAAACGCAAAACGCCAGCACCTAAAGCGCTGGCATCTAATTCAAATAATGTGATTAACCCATCAACATAGAGTTTTTGAAAATCACTGTTCAGTGTCATCTTCAATCACCTCATGTGGCAGCTCTTGTAAACGTAGAGAAATAAACCGGCCTTCAGTAATATCAACTGGCTTATCAAGATCTGGAACAATTGAAGCCGTTTCAACATCAAATTTCTTTTTATAGGTTTTGACCGAAATATCATTATTATCTAGCTGCTCATAAACAACTGAAAAAAGTACATTCCCGTTTGCATCTTTCGGGGTTTCGATATACCAGCCTTCTTGAGCAAATCCCAATGATCCTGAAATTAAATATTCACCGATTCCGATACGCTTGAAAGTAATTGTTTGAAGTTTAGCTTCATCATTCAATTCAATATGATCAATATATAAATCACATATTGGAGATGCTGATTTAATAAAACCATTGGCATCTACAGAGGTATTATGCCCCGTACGCAAAGGTTGCCACGTGGACCATGTATCACTACCAGCCCCATATCTTAAAAACAAATCTCGACC
>NZ_WJYH01000123.1:0-674 GCF_009668065.1 Acinetobacter sp. RIT698 | reverse complement strand
AGATTGGGTCAGTGGTGTGACTTCCGCAGATGCATCAGATGTACTTGATCTTTTGCATGAGCAAATCACTGAAAGCCAATTGCATAAAGAATTGCAGACCAAAATTGATCATATAGATGCGATTGATGTTGATATTTCAGCACTTGAAACTTCGGTGCAGCAAGCGAAAGATTCAGCTCAAAAAGCAAATGATGATTTAGCGACTGAACGTACTGAGCGTATTGATTCAATCAATTTAACTACTTTGAAGATCAATGCTGAAATACAGGATCGAAAAACTGCGATTAGTAATTTGGAAGATGGATTAACAAAGCAAATCAAAGCAGGTGATGATGCTGTTTTAGAAGTAGTAGATACAGTCAAAAAATCAAGTGACCAAGGTTTAGCGGCAGCACAATCAAGTATTAAAGTTGTTGCTGATGATTTGAAACTTACTGCAGAGAAGACTGATGGTGTTTATGCGCAACTAAATCCAAAATTGATTGGATCTTCATCTGATTTGATCGGCAATGATCAAGGCTTTGCAGGGACTTGGTCACTCCAATCAGCAATGATTGAAGAGGATGTTGCACTTAGTAAGCGTATTGATACAACAGTTGCGCAAATCAATGATGTACAGGCATTAGCACAGCAAGAAGTTCAAGCACGAGTTGACGGGGATATTGCGAATACAG
>NZ_WJYH01000122.1:0-784 GCF_009668065.1 Acinetobacter sp. RIT698 | reverse complement strand
AATCAAGGTGGCTTGGGATAATCCGCAAAATCGCTATAAGACTGAATATGTGTTCGTTCGGGATGAAGCAGCGATTGCACGTGATCGAGGTGGAGTCAAAATACTTGAGCTTGAAGCATGGGGCTGTACATCAGAAGGACAAGCACAACGCACAGGCCAGTGGGCGCTAAAAACAGAACAACTCGAAACTCGAACAGTCACTTTTAAAGTTGGGTTGGATGGCTATATTCCACTGCCAGGTAAAGTAATTGAACTTGCTGATGAGTTGCTAGCTGGTCGTGCAAATGGTGGGCGTATTTCGTCAATCAGTGCTGATTTAAAACAAATCACCTTAGATCGTGATGATGTGGTGTGCCGAGCTGGTGACCGTTTAGTGGTAAATGGTGAAGATGGCAAGGCGCAGGCAAGAGTTGTATCAAGTAAAGCTGGTCGGGTCGTTACTGTTATATCTTCTTTTTACTCTGTTGCCCCACAAAATGTCTGGGTGATTGATGCACAAGATTTAGCGACGATGAAATTTCGTGTCGTTTCAATCTCACAAGATGAGCCACACCAATTTACCATCACAGCACTACAACATGCTGATTCTAAATTTGATGCCATTGATCATGGTGCATTTATTGATGATCGGCCAATCTCCATCATCAATCCTACAACTCAAGATCCTGTTGAATCGGTCACGATTTCGAGCGAACAAATGGTTCAGCAGGGAATGTCAGTTGAAACTATGGTGATCAGTTGGCCTCAAGCCAAAGATGCCACTAAGTATCAAGTTGAATGGCGC
>NZ_WJYH01000121.1:0-784 GCF_009668065.1 Acinetobacter sp. RIT698 | reverse complement strand
ACGCCATTCAACTTGATACTTGGTGGCATCTTTCGCTTGAGGCCAACTGATCACCATGGTTTCAACAGACATTCCTTGCTGAACCATTTGCTCACTGGAAATGCTGACTGATTCAACAGGTTCTTGGGTTGTAGGATTAATGATTGAGATTGGCCGATCATCAATAAATGCACCATGATCAATTGCATCAAATTTAGAATAAGCATGTTGTAGAGCAGTGATGGTAAATTGGTGTGGCTCATCTTGTGAAATCGAAACGACACGAAATTTCATCGTCGCTAAATCTTGTGCATCAATCACCCAGACATTTTGTGGGGCAACACTATCAAATGCTGATACAACAGTAACAACTCGACCAGCAATACTCGATACGACTCTTGCCTGTGCCTTTCCATTCTCGCCATTCACAACTAGACGGTCACCAGCTCGGCACACCACATCATCACGATCTAAGGTGATTTGTTTTAAATCAGCACTGACTGAAGAAACACGCCCACCATTTGCACGGCCAGCCAACAACTCATCAGCAAGTTCAATCACTTTACCTGGTAATGGAATATAGCCATCCAACCCAACTTTAAATGTGACAGTTCGAGTTTCTAGTTGTTCTGTTTTTAAGGCCCATTGCCCAGTACGTTGTGCTTGTCCTTCTGATGTACAGCCCCATGCTTCAAGCTCAAGTAATTTGACTGCACCTCGATCACGTGCAATCGCTACTTCATCACGTACGAACACATATTCAGTCTTATAGCGATTTTGCGGATTATCCCAAGCCACCTTGATG
>NZ_WJYH01000120.1:0-886 GCF_009668065.1 Acinetobacter sp. RIT698 | reverse complement strand
CGCCAATAATGCTGACATACGCCCAACATTACGATTGTCTTCACCGGCCTGATTGGCACAGCCATAAATCACATCATCGACTTGCTGCCAATCTACCGTGGGATTACGTTGTATCAATGCTTGAATTGGAATTGCACCGAGGTCATCTGCGCGTACTGGCGCAAGACCACCAGCATAACGACCAAATGGGGTACGGATGGCATCTATGATGTAAGCGTTTTTCATGTGTCTTTCCTTTTATATTGAATCCCCCTATATCCCCCTTTTTCAAAGGGGGACTTTCTCTCTTATCTTAATGAAAGAGAAGAACCCCTCCCTTTCTTAAAGGGAGGTAGGGAGGGATTTATTATCCCTGTGTCGCATCAATCAATTGAGCACCCGTCAAAGCCTGTAATTCTTCAAAGCTCAGACCTGCAACTTTTTCAAGCACTTTTAAGCCATCAGTGGTCACATCAATCACGCATAGGTCGGTATAGATACGATCAACACAATGCTTACCTGTCACAGGATAGCTCAGTTCTTCAACAATCTTAGGTTCACCTTGCTTAGTCACATGATCTGTGGTGATAAAGACTTTCTTGGCCCCTACAGCTAAATCCATTGCACCACCCACGGCAGGAATCGCATCTGGCGCACCAGTATGCCAGTTGGCAAGATCGCCATTGGCTGCCACTTGGAATGCACCCAATACAGCAATATCCAAATGTCCGCCACGCATCATGGCAAAGGAATCACCATGATGGAAAAACGAGCCACCCGTTAGCATAGTGACATATTCCTTGCCTGCATTAATCAGCTCAGGATCTTCTTCACCTTTGGCAGGTGGAGGACCAAAAGCCAATAAACCATTTTCAGAATGTAGAAAGACATCTTTGTCTGTTGGCAA
>NZ_WJYH01000012.1:0-98162 GCF_009668065.1 Acinetobacter sp. RIT698 | reverse complement strand
TTTATTTATTCTTCTAAAACAGCACTTTTTCTTTAAAAATCTGCTTTTTTGCATAAAAACACAGCAATAAAAAACCAATACCCCATCATATATTCACTAAAACAACTAAAACGGCCTCTTGTATACCCCTTAGCATTGTTATAAATGCAATTTAATAGAGATACGGCGATTAAAATCTATATAAGGAGATAGATCACTTTTATCATTGAATAGAAGCATCGAACTCTTCCCGATAAAGAGATCAATATCTTGTCCCAACTCAAACAATACTTAGACTCGCTAAAACCAACGCTATAAAACCAACTCTATAAAACCAACTCTATAAAATCGGGTTCGATAAAACCAAGCCTTAGTTATATTTGGATGTATGTCTATATAAGTCGAGTACAATCTATGAATCCCCCTCTCCCCATTAAATAATTTTCCTAAAGTGAATTAGGGTTGGCACCTTGCTCTAGATAAGCCAAAATCATCAAAGTTAATTCTTTTTTTAGCTGCTGTTCTGAAATTAGAAAATTATTATGGCTGACATAACGCATCATGGTAAAAAGCGTACTATTGATAATGACAAAGGATTTATTTTTAAGTACTTCAAAACTCCAATGATTAAAAAAACGGCTAAATACATACAATCCCACTTCATAGAAATGCTTTTCTAACACTTTTGCCGCTTCTGAATTGTTATAGCCATGCCAATGTTTAAGCACTTCAATAAAAAAGCCACCATCGGCTTTCATCATGTCAAAACCGAATTGAAGACTAAGTGGAATGATTTCTTCTAAGCTCAATTCTTCTTGGCTAATCGCAATCTGTTTCAACGCAAGCCCCAGCTGCTCACTTTTACGACTTAAAAGCTCCTGAATAATTTCTTCTTTATTGCCAAAATACTGATAGATAGAACCAACACTGACACCTGATTTTTCTGAAATTTTGGGTGTAGTGACGTTGATTAAGCCATATTCAGCAACACATAATTGAGTTGCTTCCAAGATACTATCTACGACATTCCGAGCACGTTGTTGTTGTGGTTGTTTTCTCATCTTGCGGTTCACTCCAAAATGCGAATTGAATGCGAATAATTATTCATATTAGAGTTTGACTAAACAATAATCAGGTCGCGCTCAAAATGCAAACATTAATTAAGCCTCAACGCCTTGCCTCATTTGAGACCATGGCACGAACAAATATGAAGTCTAAGCTTTTTTATTATTTTACAGACCAGCAGTTACAACCGAGTTATGACGAATATCTTTCACTCAATCGAGCCTTACAGACTGGTGATATCGCGATGGATAAAGTTATGGATTGGGTGATGACCAATCCTAGACAAAATAGAAAGCTTTTTGAAACAGCCTTGTATCAAGGTTTGGATAAACTTCCCGATGAAATCCCTGAATTAACTGATTTTTTTAAAATGGTTGAACAAGCGCCTACTTGGCTTGATCCAGCTAAAATTGAAACTGCGATCAAATTTACCCATCGTTTAGGGACAAATGGTACTTTTATTTTACGCGATGTGGCTTTAATGACGGGTTATCAATACCCTGGTTTTAATCAACCGTTAATTATGACAGGTGCTTTACATAAATACGCTGGAAAACGCTTAGCTGAAACCCACAAATGGTGGCTTGATGTCAATCAACAAGATAGTTTCTCTCGTTTTAACAATGGTTTTACTTCCACCATTTATGTGCGTTTTATTCATTCGTTGGTACGACATCAACTCAATAAATCCAAAGACTGGGATAACGATATTTGGGGAGCGCCGATCAATCAATATGATCAAGCCATGACCAATATCGCATTTAGTGCGGTGTTACTTCTCGGTGTCAGAGCCATTGGTATTTTTCCAAGCAAAACCGAATCAGAAGCCATCATGCATTTTTGGAAATATACGGGCTGGTTAATGGGAGTAGATGAAAAATGGCTAGTCAATAAAGAGTCTGACGCATGGAAACTACTGCAATGGATGAATGATGCCCATCCTAAAGCCGATGAAAGTAGCAAAGCTTTAGCCATTAGCTTATCCAAAGAGCCTTTTGAACGACATTACAAACACTTTAATTCTTTTTTGCAGAAAAAAGCCTATCAAAATCACTTGGATATTACCCAGTTTTTTATTGGGCAACGTAAAATGAAAAACCTAGGACTCAAGCCACGTACTTTGGCTTGGTATCCGCTTTATTTAATTGCAAAAAATACCCTGCTCTACCGGAGCGCTAAGCATATCGACAAACTGGATCAATATTTGCAACAGAATGGTCGTGCAGAACAAGAATATGCACTCGAACTTTATCAAAATGCGGGGAAACAATTAGCGAGTATGCATCAGTAAGATCTACTCTCCATACGTACTTCATGATTAAATTAAATAGGAACACTCGAAAAAACAAAGGGAAGCCAATTGGCCTCCCCCTTGTTTCACATTACATGACTTCGCGTCACATTACCCATTGATCAATGAGAATGCGTTGCCTCAGAAGCTGGCTGATCCATGTTTGGCATACTTTCATGACTCATCTTAGACATATCATGTTGCTGAGCTGCATTCTGTTTTTGGCTTGGCATATAGTCAGGCTCGTTGGTAATCGCCAAATAGAAGATTCCCATAAAAATACAGCTTAAAATAATTGCGATAATCAGCAACTTCCATCCCCAAAACGATTTTTCAGGTGACAACTTATTACTGTCATTACTCATAGAACATCCTCATATTTCTGTAAAAAATCAGTTTTAAATCAATTAAAATTTCATGCTAATACGAGCCCAATAATTACGCCCTGTATTATTAAATTGTTGAGTGCCGACTTGACCATCCGCACCTACACCCAATTTGTTTAAATGCTCGGTATAGGTTTTATCTAAGACATTGTCGACACCAACAGCAAGATTTAGATCTTTTTGAATGTTATATGACGCATTCAATGCCAAGGTGGTAAAGCTTTTACTTTCACCAGTGTCGTAACCGACAATATTACCTTGATTTAAGCTAATACGATCTTGTTTCGCCACTGCACGCCATAATAAACCTAAAGAATATTTATCTTGAACATAACGTAAATTCAAACGACCTTCTAAAGGCGCAATTTGTGGCAATGGTTTATGTGTATCGGTATTTTCGCCCCATGCATACATTGCACTTAAATCCGCTTGAATCGCATCAGTAAATTGATAACCGATCCCCGCTTCAGCACCCGCAATAGTTGCATCGACATTTTTTGCACCCGCACTAAATGATGAACCATGACTATGTCCATCCATCCCGCCCGTTGGATGATTATGATAACTCAATAAAATAAAGTCATTAATAAGTCCAGCATAAGCAGATGTCCATACACTCAATGCATCATGTTGGTATTGATAACCGAGATCCAACTGTAAAGTTTTTTCAGTGTTTAGATCATTAAACGTCGGTTTAGACATACCAGTATTACCATGTGCAGTACTGAATAGCTCCCAATAATCTGGAACACGTTCCACATAACCTAAACCAATATAAGATTTGGCATTATGTTCAGGAGATTGATTTTCTAAACGAATAAATGCACTTGGCAAAGTTTCTTTACGTTGATCATTCAGTTTTAATGCATCAATTTTAACTTGATCAATTCGTGCACCTGTCACCAATTTATAAGCATCATTGAATTGATAGGTCATTTCTCCGAAAGCACCATAAGATTGGAAGCGCATATCCTCTCTAAATGCAACATTCATGGATGGCATGGTCGGTGATGACATACTGCCGCCATGTTTGTTCAGCTGAGAATCCACCCCAGTAATTAAACTGAGCTTATCCCATTCACTGGTCATGGCTAAACGGCTATTTAAAGTACGACGTGTCACCTGCATTGCCATTGGGTTTGGCATCAACATCTTCATGCCACCATGTGTCATTTCTGCCAATGGTGGAGTACGTAAACTAAAGTTATCCATAATATGGTCGTTATAACTATAGTTCACTTGCCCTTCGAGCTTTTTAATCACAGGGCTTAAATTCTTCTTTTCAACTCGTAAGCCTAAGCTTTCACGTGCAAATTGAGAACCATCCATGGTTCGGCCTGCGTATTCAGCCTCACCATCGGCTTTACCACCCGTCAGTTCAACCCATGTATCTTCATCGGGTGTCCAGCCTAAGGCTAAATCAGTATTCCAGCGCTCCCAAGAAGAAGGCACTTTATTGCCATCACCATCCTCATAGCTGTTTGACTCAGAACGATTGGCATTGATACGCATGTATTTTTTACTGTCACCTACAGCAGCTTCAATATTGTGATCCAAACGTCCAAAAGAACCGACTAAAACACTGGCTTGACCTTGATAATTTTTATCATCTGTTAAGGTTGGTTTTTGACGTTCAAAAATCACCGTGGCTGCTGAACCTGTATTGGCATATTGAACCGTCTGAGGTCCCTTTACCACCGAAATACGGTCAAAACTTTCGGGTTGAATATACGATGTAGGTGCATCCATGCGTGCAGGGCATGCACCTAAATTTTCGGTACCATCTGTTAAAATTTTAATCCGTGAACCAAACATGCCGCGGAATGTGACATCTCCATTGGTTCCACCGCTTTTAATTGAATTAAAGCCTGCAATACTTTGCAAATAATCAGCACCATCTGTAGCAGGTACAGGTTGAATCGGCTGTTTTGGATCAGCATGAATAATCAAACCATTGGCATCATTATTTAACTGTGCTGTAACCACGATTGGAGCAAGTTGAGATGCATGTTCCTGATCGTGTGCAAATGCCGCTGTAGAATAACAAGCAACACAAACCGCAGCCGCTAAAGGCTGTAAAAAGAATTGAGGTTGAGCCATTTTCTTTCTCTTAAATCATAAATTAAACAAGGCTGGAGTCAATGAAGACCCTAAAAATTAAGTTTTTGATTTATGCAAAAAGTGGCGGGGCTCGCCCTTGGGGAAGTAGAAACAAACGTTGCAATACAAAATAGACATGTCGAAATGCTTTTTGAAATGCAACCAGTCGCACTTGGATACGATCTAATATTTCTTTGATTTCAAGTTCAGGAGGTAAAACCAAATTGCCATAGACTGTACAGTATTGGCACTGGTGACCCGCATCATGGTGATGTGAACTTGGTTGCTCTGGCGCTGCATGTTCAGCATGGGCCAATAGATGGTCATGACTGGCAGCTTCATGTGCAGATTGATGTTGATGATGGGTGCTATGTTGATGCTTTTCGTAGAAATGACTTTGTACTAAAGCTTGAGTAATAGTTTCACAGACCGGCGCAATTTGATATTGCTTCGGTAGCAAAGGCTGTAAAAATACAGCAATCTGTAAAAAAACTGCGGTAAAACCGAGCAGTAAACCTATTCTCAACAAAACGTTCGTCTCAACATTTTTCGAGCCAGAGTATAACAAAGCCCAAACAAAATTGGGCTTTGTTATACAGGAAAATTTTAAAAGTTTTTAAAATTCAACTGACTCAGATCAACGTTTTGCTGGAACTTTTTGCTTTTCACGCTGACGAACCACTTTTTCCACTTTTTCACGCGCACGTTGACGCTTTAAAGGGGATAAGTAATCCACAAATAATTTACCGTTTAAGTGATCCATTTCATGTTGAATACATACCGCCAATAGATCATCCGCTTCGACTTCAAAAGCTTGACCTTCAAGGTTAATTGCTTCAATTTTAACTCGTGACGGACGCTCAACTTTATCGTATATTTGAGGAACAGATAGACAGCCTTCCTCATAAGATAAGGTTTCTTCTGTAAGCGGTGTTATTTTGGGGTTAATGAACACCATAGGTTGGTCTTTGTCTTCAGACAGATCCATTACGATAAGCTGAATATGCTGATCGACCTGTGTAGCAGCCAGACCAATACCTGGCGCTTCATACATGGTTTCAAACATGTCTGCTGCTAACTGGCGAATTTCATCAGTTACCACATCGACAGGTTTTGCAATGGTGCGTAAACGGGGATCAGGAAAACTTAAAATAGGTAATAAGGCCATACTGTACCCTCTGTTGCTATGCCATTGATCTTAAAACTAAATGAAGAATATGCTTCATTAAAAAAATGTGTGTAATATGCGTATTATAACGCATATAGAGACATAATTTTAGGAATTATGATAATGAAAAAGGTTTTAACTGGCATAACGAACTTTCATGCCAAGGGGTTCAAGAAACAATTACTTGCTGTAACACTATGTTTAAGTGCAGGATTCACTTACATGGAAATCACACACGCAAGTCCAAATACCAATCCACCTGCACTGAAATCCAGTGCCCCCAATGTCTATGTGGTGAAACGTGGTGATACTTTATGGGATATTGCGGGGAAATTTTTAAGCAAGCCTTGGCGCTGGCCTGAAATCTGGGCAAGCAATAAGCATGTTAAAAATCCACATTGGATTTATCCAGGCGATAAATTATTGTTGTGTACTTTAGATGGTCGCCCATTGATTGGTGTAGATGAAGGTGATGGTTGTGATGGAATTATCCGTCGTCATCAAGGTGGAACATCTTTACGCCCTCAAATACGCGTTGAATCCTTAAATAATGCGATTTCAGTGATTCCATTATCAGATATTCAACCGTGGTTAGAACACAGTATTGTGGTCAATCCTGAATCTTTACAGAACATCCCTTATACCATCGGTGCTGCTGATAATCGTGTGATTACGGGTGCAGGACAAACCGTTTATGCGCGTGGAAATGGCTTAGTCGTGGGTCAACGTTATGGGATCTATCGTGAAGGCAAACCCTATACATTCCTCAATGCTGAAGGCAAAAAGTTTAATGCGGGCATGGAGTTAACTGAGGTTGCTTCTGCAACTGCGGCGGCTGGTGAAAATGATGTCACCACCCTAGAGTTAACCAAAAGTTATAATGCTGAAGTGCGTAAGGGCGACTATGTCCTACCAAGCTATGATGCTGAATTGCCGAGTTTGTTCTATCCAACCACCACCAATGAAGTCAGCAATGGCGGTAAAGTGGTTCGTGTACAAGGTTCAATTGGTACAGCAGCGCAATATAGTGTAGTCACCATTGACCGTGGTAGCTTACAAGGTGCTAAACCTGGGCAAGTCTTTAGTATTTACCAACAAGGTGAAACAGTCCGTGACCCAAAAACTAAAGAGTCTGTGAAATTACCAAGTCAAAAAATTGGTACACTGATGATCTTTAAGAGTTTTGATCACCTCAGCTATGCCTATATTTTGGAAAGTAATTTACCAATTAAAATGGGTGCTGAAATTAAACCACCTGCAATTGCAGATAACTAAGTTTTTCATGATGTGATTTAAATATGTTGAAGCAAATATCCAATGACCAATATGATGCCATCAGACTTTGGTATTTGGTTCAACATTCGCTCAGCGCTTTTCATAAATTAGAAACACATTTTGGTTCTATCGCAAAAGCGCTGCAAGCTGAAAATTTAAACCGCTGGTCTGAAGCCAAAATTCATAAAAACCATCTTGAAAGAGCCAGTGAATTTTTCACTGCGCTTGGGCAATCCAAATTTCAAGTTTGCTTCGATAAAATTCAACAACATACAGATTTTATTCTTTTAGATACCGACCCTCATTATCCTCAACAACTGCTACCTTATCCTGATCATCCACCAATTCTATTTGGTAAAGGTGCATTTCAGAATCTAAGTCAACCGCAAATCGCCATCGTGGGTAGCCGAAAGCCAAGTCCGCATGGCAAACAAGTGGCTTATGATTTTGCTTACTATTTGAGTGAAAAGGGCTTTTTTATTACCAGTGGCCTAGCACTGGGAATTGATGCCGCTGCACATATGGGTGGACTAAAACACCATCGAACCATTGCGGTGATCGGTACAGGCTTAGATCTGGTTTATCCTAGTCAAAATAGACAGTTACAAGAACAAATTTTGCAGCATTCAGGAACGATTTTGACTGAATACCTGCCAGAAACTCAGCCTATTCAGCGCAATTTTCCCTATCGAAATCGGATCGTGAGTGGTTTGAGCTTAGGTGTTGTTGTCGCAGAAGCACAACTGGGTAGTGGTTCACTGATTACGGCGCAAGCTGCCGCAGAACAAGGTAAAGTGATTTTTGCAATTCCAGGGCATATTTATGGAGAGCATCATCAAGGATGTCATCAGCTCATTCGTGAAGGGGCCATTCTGGTTGATCATCCAGAACAGATTGTTGAAGATTTAGCACTTCCCACCCAATGGCATTGTGCACAACAGTCTGAATCACTCTCCCCAATGCCAGAAATTCCCGAGCATTTATTTAAGCTGTATCAATTGCTGGATTGGATTGGGCAAGACTTAGATACGCTTGCTCAAAACGCAAATTTAGACATTGCACAACTCACAAGCGATCTTATGGAATTAGAACTTTTGGGTCACTGTATTCAACAATCTGGGCTGTACTTACGTTGCCGAGTCAGTTATTAAGGTTCACAATAGTGGCTTATTCCACGAAATGGCAAGGTAAACATAGATGATTACAACCTCAGTTGCTGAAGCTGCACAAATTCTTCAACAAGGTAAAGTCTTGGCTTATCCAACAGAGGCAGTATGGGGTTTAGGCTGTGATCCGTTCAATGAACAGGCTTTTTTAGAAATTTTAAGGCTTAAACAACGCCCTATAGAGAAAGGCGTAATTTTATTGGCAGGACAGCTCTCACAAGTTGAGCATCTATTAACAGAAATTGACCCTATTATTCGTGAACAAATCATTCAATCATGGACGCAACGCTCTAGAACAGAACGTGCAACAACTTGGCTACTTCCAGCTGATGATAAAATTCCACAATGGATTAAAGGCCAGCATGCTCAGGTTGCGGTTCGTGTAACCAATCACCCTTTGTGCATTGCCTTATGTAATGCCTTTAATGGCTTTATTGTGTCGACCAGTGCAAATTCGGCAGGTTTAGAACCAGCAAGATCTTTACAACAAGCCAGTCAATATTTTGGTTCGGAATTGAATTATTTAAACGGCGATCTTGGTTTAAGTCGCGAACCAAGCAAAATCATTGACGCATCTACAGCACAAGTGATTCGGGCTTAAACACGTTAAAATATTCATTCAAACATGGGTTCAGGGCCTGTTGGAATTTCATAAATGGCTTGCGTTGTAGGTTAAAATTGAGCATGAGACGTATACGTCGTAAAGCAGGAAACGAAGAGAATAGCGAGACTATTTTCGAGTTTCATAACGAAGGCTGAGATAATTTTAGCCACAACCCTGAGCAAGAACAAAGCATTGCTTTGTTTGCAGCGCAAGGCGTAGACGAATTTTCAACAGACCCTCAATATTGCCAATAAAAAGACAAAAAAAAACTCAGCCACATATAGGGTTGGCTGAGTATAAAAAAGGATGCGTTAAACACATCCAGAGGGTATGAAAAATTCAGTGTAGAACAATTTAATTAAGAAATTCTTAATTCGCTACGATGAAAATATTATCCTATAAATTTTTTTTGAATACAAATATATTCTTCTGAACAATATCTGTTCATTTGAGTGAATTGCAAATGACTTGAATTTCAATAATAAAACTAAGTGTTTAAATTTGTTTTACTATTTGAATTTTCAATAGTTAAATCACTAATTCAAAAACAAATTTTGCTCAGATTTAATACTTAAAAAGCGTAAAAAATAAAGTTTTAAATGAACACTTTTCACTCAAAACACTTTAAATTTTAACTCAATAATGTACTTTTTTTGACACTAAGTGACTTTTTTTGTGCCAATGCAATTCCCACTAAAATGACAATACCACCAATCGTATGCGACATCGTCCAGGCCTCATGCAACCAGAAGTAGGCAATGATTGCAGTAAATACTGGCATTAAATTCATAAAAATGCTGGTTCGATTTGGACCTAGATATTGCACAGCCATCATCCACAATAAAGGTGCAACAAGAGAAGGTAATATACCCGCATATAAAACGCTAGCGACATTGCCTTGGTTAATCGCATCAATGCCATAATAAAGCACAAATGGTAAATGGTAGACCAAGGTCAACGCAATTTGCACATAGAGGCTCAGCAATAATGGAACTTTCAATTGCCATTTTTTTAGAAAGACCCCATAAAAAGCATAAAAGAACACAGCCAAGACCATGATCAAATCACCAGAGTGCCCTGCCAATTGAGTCAAGTTGCTAAAATCCCCTCGGCCAATCACATACAGTAAACCAAGAAAAGACAAGATACTGCCGACAACAGCGAAGCGATTGGGAATTTCACGTAAAATAAGAATCGAAACAAAAATGGTAAATACTGGAATAAAGGCGTTGATAATGCCCATATTGGTTGCTGTGGTGTAATGCGCTGCGCTATATGCCAAGCCTTGATACAAGAACATACCAAAAGCACTCAGCACCACAAATTGCATAAAATGTTGTTTAACCAAATGTCGTTGCTTCCACACTTGGGGCAACATAAATGGGGTCAAAATAATAAATGCCACTAACCAGCGATAAAAGCTAATACTGACAGGTGAAATATAATCCGAAACATAACGTGTAACTGCAATATTCATTGACCAAATCAATACTGCAATGATCGGTAAACTGATTGCCCACCACATGGGTTTTGAATTGCTATACATAATTTTGACTGTCGAATAGGATCTGGAAATGATTATCGATGAAGTCGGAATAAATTTAAATATGGCATTTCAGACATCTATAGGGCTTTTCAGACAAATGCTATTTTATGCGTTTTTAAACCTAGAATAATTCCCAAGTTTTGATTGCTAAAGTCACCACACTTTGTAACTGTTCAGCACTAACCCCATCACGGGCTTGCATGGTTAAACCTTGAATCACCGTTGAATAATAATCTGTCATCGCTTGAATATTGGCGTGTGGGTTTAAGTCACCTTCTTTGACACCCTGTTGCAAACGTTGGTAGATATTTTCTTTGACTTGTTGTCTTTTCAGCAAAAGATCATGCTGAATCGGTGCATGTTCTTGTGAACAATTCATGGTTGCGGTAACCAACATACAACCCGTCGGTTTATTTTGTTGAACCAATTTTTTAAGGTTTTCATACAAATAAATTTCAATGGCGATTTTTGCTGTTTTGGCTTGTTGAAAAATAACCTCCAAAGGACATGCCTCATGCTTTAAGTAGTATTCCAAACAGGCATGAAACAACTGTGATTTATCTCCAAAACTACTATATATACTGGGTGCAGTAAGATTTAAGGCTTTGGTTAAATCGCTCATCGATGTGGATTCATAGCCATATTCCCAGAACAACAACATGGCTTTTTGTAGCGCTTGTTGTTCATCAAAACATTTAGGACGACCACGCCCACGCTTAGGTGCTTGTTTTTCAGCGACTAAAGCATGTTTTTCAGAATCAGCCATAACTTTCACATATATTTTTATAACGAACATTATTAAATTAATTGACAACACAAAATTAATCAAATATTTTATTTTTATAACGATCGTTAATGAATTAAAAAATACCTCCATATGCTTTCGCTTTACAGCAGGAATATATCTTCATGAATATGATGCAATCAGAAGTTTCAGAACCACAGTCCTCTGAGATTCCCCCCAGTAGCCAAGGGAGCTGGTTGGCGCTATTAACCGTTGCAATTACTGCTTTTGCTTTGGTCACCAGTGAGTTTCTCCCAATTGGTGTCCTCAACGACATTTCCAGTGATTTGCATGTATCTGTTGGTACAGCGGGTTTGATGATCACTCTCCCAGGGATCATGGCCGCCATAGCAGCACCACTCCTTCCCGTTCTAGTCAAAAATTTAGATCGACGTTACTTACTCCTAGCCCTGTCTGCAACGATGGTGTTTGCCAATGCCATCACTGCAATTGCATCAACTTTTGAAATTTTATTGCTGAGCCGTTTCATTCTTGGATTTGCAATTGGTGGATTTTGGGCGACTGCGATTGCCTTAAGTGGTCGTTTAGCACCAAGCCATTTACCTATTGCGAAAGCAACAGCAACTGTCATGGCTGGGGTAACTTTAGCCACTGTTCTTGGTGTACCGATTGGGACATGGCTAAGTGATGCATATGGCTGGCGAACATCATTTGGAATTACCTCCGCCATCGGCTTCGTTGTTTTACTGTTGGGAATTAAATTTATCCCAAGTTTAAAACCAGAATCTGCCATTCATTTTAAAGACTTACCTGCATTGCTAAGAATCAGTAAAGCCAGACAAGGTTTGATTATTATTTTGTTGATTGGTTTAGCTCATTTTTCATCATATAGCTATCTGACCCCGTTCTTTAAAAATTCAGCAGGCTTTGACAGCGCTACCATCAGTTCTCTACTGTTATTATTTGGTATCGCAGGTATCTTTGGGAATGCTTTTGCTGGTTATAGCGGTAATTTGAATGTGCGTTATACCTTTGCATTCGTTGCCATCTGTTTTGCGGTTGTATTCTTTGGCTTTCCTCTATTTGCCATTCATCCATCAGGCGCCTTTATTCTTACAGCGCTTTGGGGCTTTGCATTTGGTGCATTTCCAACCACTGCCAATATTTGGATGTTTTTACACGCCCCTCAAGCTGTAGAAAAAGGCATGCCGTTATTTGTTGGTTTCTTCCAAGTGATGATTGCAACAGGTGCATTAATCGGTGGCTATGTTGTTGACCATTTTAATGCCAACATTTTATTGTATAGTGTACTGAGTTTTATCCTTTTGGCCTTTATTTCAATCTTCACGCTGAGTCGTGGATTAAATAACCCCAAAGCTGAAAACACTGCCGTTCAATGTGAGAGTTAAGTCTTTTCAACTATGTATTCAGCGCTGATTTCTGTAGAAGAATTTTTCTACCAAAAGCATGATGTAGTGACACCCCATTCAAATTTATGGGGTGATTTTAATTTGAGTTTAAATGGGACTTTAGAACTCAATGTCGCAGAACAAACCTATCTGTCTCCACCAAGTTATGGTTTGTGGATTCCGCCGCAAACCGAACATTGTTGTACAGCTGTGGATGATCAACTGACGCATTACATCTGTATCCGTATTCATCCTCAGCTTTGTCAAAGCTTATCCCAAAGCACAAAGACTTTAAGTATTCGCCCTTTTTTACGTCATACCATTGAAGAAGTTTTAGAGCAGCAGAAACAAGGGATTCCATCATCTCCCTATTATCAACACTTATTAGAACTGTTGGTCGATCAAATCCAAAATAGTGTGTGTTATGAGCATTATTTACCGCAAACCAACCATCCCACACTCAAGCCTATTCTTGAGCATTTGTCGGATACAACACGCTTCCCCCAAAGCCTTCAGGAAATTCTCGATACTTTTCAGATTACTGAACGGCATGCACTTAGACTTAGCCAAGAGCACCTTAAACTTTCGCTGTCTGAATGGCGTAATCGCGCCAAGATTATTTATGCAATTTCATTGATCCAACAAGGCGTCTCAATTAAAAAAATTAGCTTAGACCTCGGCTATCAACATACGTCCAGCTTCATTGAGTTTTTTAAGCGTTACACTCATCAAACCCCAGCACAAATGCGAAATCTTTAAGATTGGGGTATTTTTCAAGCAGCCTAATTCCGCTTTATTGATAAGTTTATATACAAAAATACTATAGAAAATTGCCTTAAAATTGTGCATTTTGCATCTTATGCTCTAGATTAAGCATATAACTTTTTGAATTTGTATATATTACCGTCAAATTCATAAGAATTTTAAATAATGAAGGGTTCGAATAAATGAAAAAATTACTACTAGCTACACTATGTGCTTCAGCGTTTGCTTTAACTGCATGTGATAAAAAACCAGCTGATTCAGCTTCAGGAACTGAGAACAAACCTGCTGCAGCTGCGGTTTCTTTAAGTACCAACAATACTGCTGATATCAAAAGCGATTTAACTGCACTTCAAACAATGTCTACAGCGAAAGCTAAAGAAGCATTGAACTTCCAAACAGAAGTGATGCAAGCTGCACAAAAGGGTGATAAAGATGCACTGAAAGGTGTTGTCGATAAAATGAAAACTTATGTGGATGGTTTCAACAAAGATCTTGATGGTTTAGCACTTAAAAGTACTGAAGTTGCGTCTGTACGTGACAAAATGAAAGAGTCAAATAACCTAGGCGTTGAAATGTCTGAAGCTGGTTTAGCGACTTCACCAGATCCACAAAAAATCATGGAACTTCAAAAGAAAGGTACTGAGTTACAACAAAGCCTGTTAACTGAAATGCAAGCACTTCAAGCCAAAGCAAACGCTGCACCATAATCGATTAAATTTGATGCAGTTTTTAAAAGCAGATCCTATGATCTGCTTTTTTTATTACACTTATATACAAATGTAACTTGCTGAAATCTTGGAATATCGCTAAAACATTAGACATATTTCTAATCACTGTCTTTTGATTTTTAAGGATACCCCTATGAGCAATTCCGTTTATGACATCCCAGTCAATACCATCAAAGGTGAAGCGACGACCTTGAATCAATATCAAGGTAAAGTTCTTTTAATCGTTAACGTTGCATCTAAATGTGGCCTTACTCCACAATATGAAGGTTTAGAAAAACTATATACTGAAAAGAAAGATCAAGGTTTAGAAATCCTCGGCTTTCCTGCAAATAACTTTCTTGCGCAAGAGCCTGGAACAAATGATGAAATCGAGCAATTTTGCTCTTTAACTTACAATGTCGACTTCCCGCTTTTTGCTAAAATTTCAGTTGCTGGTGATGATAAACATCCACTTTATGACAGCTTAATTCATGCAATCCCTGAACGTATTGGTGAAGGTCCTTGGTGGAAAGACTTAGTCGATTATGGCCTAACACCAAACCCAAAACCTGAAGTCCTTTGGAACTTTGAAAAATTCTTAATCGGTAAAAATGGCGAAATCGTGGCACGTTTTGCACCAGATATCACTGCTGATGATCCACGAATTACATCTGCGATTGAAGCTGAATTAGCAAAATAGATTGAGCATTAAAAGCACTATGCTTTAAATAAATTTTTATATTTTGCAGTTTTGATCGAAAATTTTATATTTTCGATCAAAACTCCCTCTAGCTTTATTCACAATTTAAAATTTCGACAACCTTCAATAGCGTGCTAAAAATGCATTCTTTTTGCTTTTGTTTGAGTAGAAATGAATCTCTAAAGTTACAGACTGTATGTCCTTTGCAACAATCCTCAATCTCTACACTTTTGCAAATTATAGTGAATTCATAACCGATTAAATTACTTTTGGACAACGATGAAAAAGCTTTTACAAGGTGCGGTTTTGCCTTTTGTTATTTTTATTTCTGGCATGTTACTGCTAGGCTGTAATCAAGCAGCTGAACAATCACGTCAACAAGATGACGCTCAAGCGATTGAAACTGCGCAAATGAGTGAGAATACATCCGACTCAAATAATAATAATCAATCAACAGCAAAAAGTACTGAAGATTTAAAACAAGGCAATATGTTTTATATCGCACGTGATGTTGCCAACGTACAGCTGAAAACTGGTGACTATGTTGAAAAATTACAGCAAAGCCAATCTAATTTACAACAAGCGATACAATCACAAAATCAAGCTGAGCTGCAACAATCTGTCAAAACATTGACTCGTGAACTACAAGGCTTTAACACAGCATTGATTTCATTAGATTTAAAAAGCCAAGAGATTGATGGTATCCGCCAACAAGTGCTACAAGCCAATAAGCAAGTGCTTAACTCAGCACTGTTAAACGGTGATTTAGACATTTCAAAAGTTGATTTTAAGAAAATCGAACAACAAATGAATACCATCCAACTAGATATGCTTAAACTGGCAGGCATGATGATTCCTGGATCAAATACAGAGCAAGCCACTGAACAGAGTTAATTAGATTTGAACAGATCAGCCTTAGCTTGGCTTTGCGACATTACATGATGGATCTTGTCCTAGCGCGCGTTTAGCATCTAACTTAAAACGAGCTTGAGCAGACTTATAACTTGCGGGTAAAAATAGCGTTAAACGGGTTTTATTCTTTCCAATGGATTCCACCAAGGTTTTTGATAAATACGCCCCACCCTCTGTACGGGTAAACAAGGTTCCCATTTCTAAATCTCGTTCTAGTCGATTGTCGGTAAAGACAAAATCTTTTTCGCCAGTAAAGGCAACACATTGCCCATAGGCCATTTTCAAATTTTTAAATGCGACAACATAATCGATATCTAATTCTGTTTCTAAACCATTTCCCACTGAATTTGCCACCAAACTTGCTTCAGTGGGTGCATTTGGTGTAGTGACAAATTGACTTTGACATGCTGAAACAGCACTCAGTAGAAGTATTGAAAATAAATACCGACATTGAACTAATTTTTTCATTTTAAGTTTATTGGTTTTCTACAACAATGAATAGATTGTAGCAAAGTTCATGAACATGATTTAATAGCAGATTAACCGTATTTTTGTAGTGTTTCATGCAACTGATTTTATTCACAGGCGTACAAGCTTCGGGTAAATCTACTTTTTATCAACAGTATTTTTACCATACACATCTACGTATCAATCTCGATATGCTAAAAACACGCCATCGTGAAAAGATACTGTTTGAAGCAGCTATAGCCTCTAAAACCAAAATCGTGATAGATAACACCAACATGAGCAAAGCCGATCGAGCCCGTTATATTCAACTTGCCAAAACTGCTGGCTTCGAGATCATTTCATATTATTTTGAAACGGATCTAGACAGCACTTTACAGCGTAATGCACAACGTGAGGGTAAAGCCAATATTGCTGAAAAAGGCGTTAAAGCCACCTTTTATAAATTAGAAGTCCCGAATCGTTCAGAAGGTTTTGATGCGCTGTTTAAAATAAATATGATAGAAAATAATGGCTTTTCAATTACTCATAACTGAATAAAAATTTAATGTTGGGCCAATCGCCATGTTTTAAATGCGATTTGCATCTGTTGTTGTATTTCTTTAGATACCTTACGAGCTGCTATATTGGAAAAATCTCCACGATAGGTTTCAGCCACAATTGAACTTGCCAAATCTTCGATCGCAATTCGACCTTTGTTGTGATACGCCTGAATTTCTACTCCGGTTAAATAAATATCCCAACATGAAACAACAGAACTCATATCTACGGCAATGCTAAGATAGTAGTCATCTTGCGTTTGATAAAGTTCCCAAAAGTGCGCTTGCTGTTCGATGAGGTGCATTGTCTTATATATCTCCTTTTTTATTGTTTAGATTATGCTAAAACTAGTCAGTGATGAAATATAACTTTAGCATGAGAATAACGAAGAAGTTTAACCATGAGATTTGATGATCTAGATACACGATTACGTGTTTATGAAACAGCTTATGATTTCTGTGTACCACCAGAACAATATATCGTTGTGCGTTTGGATGGACGTGGCTTTACCAAACTCACCAAAGATATTTGGAAATTTGAAGCGCCCTTTGATCTTCGTTTTAGGGACTTGATGGTCGAAACAACTGCTCACTTAATGCAATGTGGCTTTAATATTATTTATGGCTATACACAAAGCGATGAAATCTCCTTACTGTTTCATTTAAAAGATGACAGCTTTAATCGTAAAACACGAAAAATTATTTCTATTTTAGCCGCAGAAGCCAGTGCAAAATTCAGTGTCTTACATGGTGAGATGGCAACTTTTGATGCTCGAATTTGTATACTGCCCAATGCAAAAACTGTTGAAGATTATTTTCGTTGGCGTCATGAAGATGCTCATCGCAACGCACTCAATGCACATTGCTATTGGATGTTGCGCAAGGAAGGAGAAAATGTAAAAAATGCAACCGGCCAAGTAAAAGGATTATCTCGCCAAGAGAAGCATGATTTACTCTTTAGCCGTGACATTAACTTTAATGAATTACCTGCATGGCAGAAGCGTGGTACAGGTTTATATTGGAAAGATATTGAAAAAATTGGTTTTAATCCAAAAACTAAACAGTCGACAGTATCAACTCGTCGACACATTTTTAAAGACTATGAATTACCTTTGGGGGATGATTATAGTCAATTTATACAAACACAATTTTTATTGGACACCCCCCAAGAATAAGCTCCTACCATGTTGAACCGATATAAATTTGAACCCTCCATAAATTAATCGCATAAAAAAACCACCCTCGCGGGTGGTTTTTCAATCTCAAACTGCGTCTTATAGCGCGCGGTTTTTGATTTTGCGGATGGTTTCCAACTGAGCAGCAGTTTCTGCAAGAGCAGCCAAAGCAGCAGCAGAGTCCAAATCGCTTTTTTGATTTGCAAGCAATTGTTCAGCATTTTTACGTGCTTCAAGAATTGCAGCTTCATCTAAGTTGTCAGCACGAACTGCAGTATCTGCAAGCACAGTAACAACATGCGGTTGAACTTCTAGAACACCACCAGATACATAGATTAACTCTTCTGTACCGTTTTCAAGCAGAACGCGAATTGCGCCCGGCTTGAGCAAAGTGACTAACGGAGCGTGACCAGGCATGATACCCAATTCACCGCCAGCACCTTTTGCGATAAGCATTGTCACAGTGCCTGAGTACAAAGACTCTTTAACACTTACAACATCACATTGCATAGTCGACATGTGAATCTCCTAAATTAGAGTTGCTAATTAAAGCTTCTCGGCTTTAGCGATCACTTCGTCAATACCACCAACCATATAGAACGCTTGTTCTGGGATGTGATCGTATTCACCAGCTAGAAGACCTTTAAAGCCACGAATTGTTTCTTTAAGTGGTACAAGTTTACCAGGAGCACCAGTAAACACTTCAGCTACGTGGAACGGTTGAGAGAAGAAACGTTGGATTTTACGCGCACGGTAAACAATCAACTTATCTTCTTCTGCTAACTCGTCCATACCCAAGATTGCGATGATGTCTTTAAGCTCTTTATAACGTTGCAATACGTTCTGTACAGAACGTGCAATTTCATAATGCTCAGCACCAACAACAAGTGGATCTAACTGACGTGAAGTAGAGTCAAGTGGATCGATCGCTGGGTAAATACCAGAAGATGCGATGTCACGGCTCAATACTACAGTTGCATCTAAGTGAGCAAATGTAGTTGCAGGCGATGGATCTGTTAAGTCATCGGCAGGTACATATACCGCTTGGATAGATGTAATCGAACCAGACTTAGTCGATGTAATACGTTCTTGAAGAACACCCATCTCTTCTGCAAGCGTCGGTTGGTAACCTACTGCAGATGGCATACGACCTAAAAGAGCAGATACTTCAGTACCAGCCAATGTGTAACGGTAAATGTTGTCAACGAACAACAATACGTCACGGCCTTTACCGTTTTCATCTTTCTCATCACGGAAGTATTCAGCCATGGTCAAACCAGTTAACGCTACGCGTAAACGGTTACCCGGTGGCTCATTCATCTGACCGTAGACCATTGCTACTTTGTCAAGAACGTTAGAATCTTTCATCTCGTGGTAGAAGTCATTACCTTCACGAGTACGCTCACCAACACCAGCAAACACAGATAAACCTGAGTGAGCTTTCGCGATGTTGTTGATCAATTCCATCATGTTTACAGTTTTACCAACACCGGCACCACCGAATAAACCAACTTTACCACCTTTAGCAAACGGGCAAAGTAAGTCAATGACTTTAATACCAGTTTCTAAAAGGTCAGTAGAAGCAGCTTGTTCAGCATAAGAAGGTGCTTGACGGTGAATCGGCAAACGCGCTTCAGTCGCAACTGGACCAGCTTCGTCGATTGGGCGACCAAGAACGTCCATGATACGACCTAAACATGCAGTACCTACAGGCACAGAAATAGGTGCACCAGTATTAGATACGTTTAGACCACGTTTAAGACCTTCTGTAGATCCCATTGCGATGGTACGAACTACACCATCACCAAGTTGTTGCTGAACTTCTAAAGTAGTTTCAGTACCGTCAACTTGGAGAGCGTCATAGATCTTAGGAACGCTATTGCGTTCAAACTCGACGTCGATAACCGCGCCGATGATCTGAATGATACGACCGCTACTCATTGCTGTCTCCTCAATTCAAAATAATGTTAAACGGCAGCGGCACCACCAACGATCTCAGAAATTTCCTGAGTAATCGCGGCTTGACGCAGCTTGTTATAAATGAGTTGTAGGCTCTTGATAAGATCACCTGCGTTGTCAGTTGCAGCTTTCATTGCAACCATACGAGCAGACTGCTCACATGCGATGTTTTCAATCACACCTTGATAAACCATAGACTCAATGTAACGAACCAATAAACCATTTAAAAGCTCTTCAGCTTCTGGTTCATATAGATAATCCCAACCATATTGACGGTTAAGATCCTCGTCCGTATCAGCCGCAGCCAATGGAACAAGTTGTTCGATTTTTTGGTTTTGAGTCATGGCATTGACAAAGCCGTTTGACACAAGATAAATACGATCTAACTCGCCTTTATCAAATGCATCTAACATCACCTGTACAGAACCAGTTAACTGTTCAAGACTTGGAGCATCACCTACTTGCGTAGTTGCGCCAAGTACTTTACCGCCGTAGTTTTTAAAAAACGAAACCGCTTTTTGACCAATCAAAGCAAATTGAACTTCAATTGACTGCTCTTGTTGCTGTTGTACGTGTTTTACCACTTTTTTGAACAAGTTAATGTTCAAACCACCAGCAAGACCACGATCTGAAGAAACAATGATATAGCCAACGCGTTTTACAGGGCGTTCAACCATATAGCGATGTTTGTATTCAGGATTCGCTTGGACCAAATGAGCAATTACACGGTGCATATTTTCGGCATACGGACGGCCCTGAGCCATGCGCTCTTGCGCACGACGCATCTTAGAAGCTGCTACCATTTGCATCGCGCGAGTAATCTTTTGCGTGCTCTTGATACTAGCTACTTTGGCGCGAATTTCTTTTAAATTTGCCATACGCTTAACCTAGTATTCGAAAGCCCTTTCGAGCTTCCGAAGGTTGATCCGTGAACCAAACCATAACTAACAACAACATACATTGAAATTAGTAAGTTTGAGTCGCTTTAAAGCTTTCAATACCTGCTTTGATTGCAGCTTCGATGTCTTTGTCGTAGTTACCAGTTTCATCGATGTTTTGCATTAACGCAGCATGTTCTGAACGGAAGTAAGAGATTAACGCAGTATCAAAGTCTACGATTTTCTTCACTTCAACGTCAGCCATATAGCCTTCGTTAGATGCATAAATTGAAACAGCTTGGTCAGCAATTGAATATGGAGCATATTGTTTTTGCTTCATTAATTCAGTTACACGTTGACCATGTTCAAGTTGCTTTCGAGTTGCTTCATCAAGGTCAGAAGCGAACTGAGCAAATGCTGCCAATTCACGGTATTGCGCCAAAGCAGTACGGATACCACCAGACAATTTTTTGATGATCTTCGTTTGAGCAGAACCACCAACACGCGATACAGAGATACCCGCGTTCACAGCAGGACGAATACCTGCGTTGAATAATGATGTTTCTAAGAAGATCTGACCATCAGTAATCGAAATTACGTTTGTCGGTACGAATGCAGATACGTCACCCGCTTGAGTTTCAATAATTGGCAATGCAGTTAATGAACCAGTTTGGCCTTTAACTTCACCATTAGTGAATTTCTCAACATAGTCAGCAGATACACGAGAAGCACGTTCAAGTAGACGTGAATGAAGATAGAACACGTCACCTGGGTAAGCTTCACGACCTGGTGGACGACGAAGAAGCAATGAAATTTGACGGTAAGCAACAGCTTGTTTAGACAAGTCATCATAAATGATAAGTGCGTCTTCACCGCGGTCACGGAAGTACTCGCCCATTGTACAACCAGCATATGGAGCAAGATACTGCATTGCTGCAGGATCAGCTGCAGCAGCTGCTACAACAGTTGTGTACGCCATAGCGCCAGTTTCTTCAAGCTTACGTACTACGTTTGCAATTGTTGATTGTTTTTGACCAATCGCAACGTATACACACTTAATGCCTGATTGTTTTTGAGCAATGATCGCATCGATCGCCATTGCTGTTTTACCAGTTTGACGGTCACCGATGATCAACTCACGCTGACCACGACCAACAGGGATCATTGTATCTACTGATTTATAACCAGTTTGTACAGGTTGATCCACTGATTGACGCCAAATTACACCTGGTGCTACTTTTTCAACAGCATCAGTAAGTTTTGCATCAATAGGGCCTTTACCATCAATCGGGTTACCCAAAGCATCTACTACACGGCCTAAAAGTTCTGGACCAACCGGAACTTCTAATACACGACCTGTGCAACGAGCTTTTTGACCTTCTTGAAGGCTTAAGTAGTTACCTAAGACAACGGCACCCACTGAATCCTGTTCTAGGTTCAGTGCCATACCAAATAAGCCGCCGTCGAATTCGATCATTTCACCGTACATTGCATCAGCAAGGCCGTGAATACGCACAATACCGTCGGAAACCATAACAATGGTCCCTTCGTTCTTAGCGGTCGCGCTGGTGTCCAGATCGCCGATACGCTGTTTAATGAGCGCACTGATCTCGGATGGATTCAGTTGTTGCATTGCGCTATACCTCAATCTTTTTAAAGTTCAGTCTTCTTTAGACGTAGTTATTTTTAACAATTACGCTAGAAGACGAGTCCGCATTTTTTCAAGCTTGCTAAGCGCAGAATCATCTATCACTTGGTCGCCTGCACGAATAACAACACCAGCAATCAATGCTGGATTTACTTCAACTGTAACTTTCACAGCGCTGTTCAAGCGTTTTTCTAACGCATGAGCCAACTTCTGTTCTTGTACTGAATCCAATGGAAAAGCGGATTCAATCACAACGTCTACAGTGTTGTTATTTTGCGATTTGAGTTGCTCAAATTCTGTGTCAATTTCAGGTAACAATGCTAAACGGCCATTGTCTGCAAGAAGTGTCAAAAAGTTTGACACAGCCGCAGTTTGTTCATTACCTAAAACTTTCGCAAAAAGATCAACCTGCTCTGCAGGTGTCAACTCAGGGCGATTTAAATAAGCGGAGAATGCTTCATCTTGCACCGCAGCACTGAGCAGTTGTAATGCATTTGACCAAGCGTCAGTTGCATTTTGCTCAGATGCATAAGCAAATGCTGCTTTAGCGTATGGGCGTGCCAACGTCAAGAATTCAGCCATATTCGCCTCTCTTAAAGTTTAGCAGCCAGCTGATTCAGCATGGCATTATGAGCTTCTGCGTCAACTTGTTGGTTCAGAATTTTCTCTGCACCAGCAACTGCAAGAGCAGCAACTTGTTGACGTAATTCTTCACGAGCAGAATTGATGTCTTGGTCAACAGCATCTTTCGCTTGTTGACGAATACGCTCACCTTCAGCAGATGCTTGAGTACGCGCTTCTTCGACCAATTGTGCCGCACGACGGTTCGCTTGTTCGATCAATTGAGCCGCTTGTGCTTTCGCCGCATCAATTTCTTGCTTAACTTGTGCTTGTGCATCAGCAAGATCAGCTTTCGCTTTCTCTGCAGCATTTAAGCCATCAGCGATTTTACGCTGACGCTCACTAATCGCATTGATTAGTGGTGGCCATACAAACTTCATGCAGAATGCGACAAATATCGCAAATGCAATCGCTTGGCCAAACAATGTGAGGTTGATATTCATTGCAAATTCCTCAAATAGTGAATTTCGGAATTAAGCTGATTAACCTACAAATGGATTAGCGAAGATGAAGAACAAGCCAATACCAACACCGATCATAGGCACAGCATCAAGAAGACCTGCGATTAAGAACATACGAGTTTGAAGTTGTGGAGCCAATTCTGGTTGACGAGCAACAGCTTCAAGGAAACGGCCGCCTAAAAGACCAAAACCAATCGCAGTACCTAAAGCACCAAAAGCGATCAAGATAGCAGATGCAATTGCAACTAGACCTAAAGTGAGTTCCATAATAATTCCTCAGAGGTTAGGTTTATACCAAATTAAAGTAAAAAAATTATACCTAACCACCGGATGACAGTTAGGCAATACCATTAATGTTTTTCGCTTGCCATGCTCAAGTATACGATTGTTAGCATCATGAAAATGAAGGCTTGCAATGTAATAACAAGAATGTGGAAGATAGCCCAAGGCACAGACAACGCCCACTGGATCCAGAAAGGTAACAACGCGATAAGAATGAAGATTAACTCACCCGCATACATGTTACCGAATAATCGGAGTGCCAATGAAATTGGACGTGCAAGGAATGTTACTAATTCTAGAATTAAGTTCACTGGAATCAATAACGCTTTTGCAACTGGGTTACTTGGATTAAATGGGTTAAGTGCCAATTCACCAACGAAACCGCCGATGCCTTTTTCACGAATACTATAGAACAAGATCAACGCAAATACAGACAAAGACATACCAAGGGTAATGTTAGGGTCTGTAGATGGAACAACCTTGAAGTAAACGTGGTGAGGGTCCATACCAAATACGTTTGCACCAATCAATTGAGCTGTATACGGAATCCAGTCAACAGGAATTAAGTCCATCGCATTCATGAGGAAAATCCACACGAAAATGGTCAAGGCTAAAGGCGCAATTAAACGTGATTTACCATGAAACGTATCACGAACACTTGAGTCAACAAACTCGATAATCATTTCGATTGCAGACTGGAACTTGGTAGGAACACCAGAGTTTGCAGCTTTCGCTACGCACCAGAATATCAAACAGAAAATCACACCAAGGCCAATTGACCAACCCATTGAATCCAAGTGGATAGCAGTGAACCCCATCTGTTGAGCTTCTGCACCACTTTCAGCCAATTTCCAAGTACCATCTGGCATTTTGCCATAGGTCATATTGGTCAAGTGATGCTTGATATACTCGGTCGAAGTCAGGGCATGTTCTTCAGCAGCCATAAATCACACCTGGTCAATGTCAAATAATAAATAGAGTTAACGAATATCGCGTGCTGCATGATATCTCGTTAATCCCCAAAAAAATTTTCAATTTCTGCTGCGCTTATACTCGTTTTTGTTGCCGTGCTACCCAAAAAGGTGCAATCCACGACATCGCTTGAACGAGAATAAAACCACAAAACAATGCCACCGGAGATAACGGTTTGACATTGCATAAAATTAAAATGAAACCAACGATCACAATTGCAAATTTGCCCATTAAGCCTCTATACATGTTCGAAAGAACCTGTTTTGAAGCACGCGCCCCTGCTGCTCGAAACGACTGCCAAGAAAAATAACAACTGGCAAGCCAACATATCAGTGCACCTAACGCTGCACTCAGAGCCGCAGTCGAGTCTTTCAAGACCCACGCTACCAAGGCTGAAACAGGAATCATAAACGCTTGCAAATAGACCAAAGCTTTTGCTAATCGTCGGTCAATCAAGCGACTAGTTTGGCTCATTTTTTATCCACTCACAGCATAAATGCTTGACAAGTTTAGCTGATGATCGTTTTTAATCGCAGGCATTATAGAGTTACACCCCTGAACATGCAATCTTTTCCCGACCTTAGTCGTGTTTTTTTCGATATACAGGTTGCTTTGCATATGAACAATTGTTGATTAATTTTTGCATCATTTCCGTGCATTAAGTACGCAAGCTTGTGTTTGTTGAGCCAAAGTCTGCCATGCAACCACAAAATCTTGTTGTTTAGCCAAAGTTTCGTCTACCGCTTGAAATGAAATTTCACCCAATTTTCGGTACTGACTTGGGCTTGCGCTGCCTTCTGCCAGCAAGCACATTTTTTTGTAAGGTCGCGTGTCATTTAAAAACTTGATTTGAGTCACGGTCGGCGCAACATGCGGATCATCTGTCATCGCACCTGCAAATTTTAAGTTTAATGAGCGCTCTAAGTATTGGTAAGCATCATGATAAGCCCAGTATGGACGTGCGCTACCAGCGCTGATACTTTTCTGTGAAACGCGCAGCATTTCACTGGCAAACTTCTTCGCATTATTCCAATAGGCTGCTTTATTTTCTGGATGCTGTTGTGAACGTAAGGCGGCAATAAAGAAACCAATACGCACAGCATTGTTTGGATCTAACCAAACATGTGTATCAATCGTATCTTTCAGTGCAACACCTTTTGGACTTCTTAAAGGAAGTGCTTGAATAATACCTGAATTGAGTATTGAAATCGCCTTTGTATTCTCACCTAGAACCTTTTCCAAAGGTGCTTCATGTTCTTTTCCCAGCCAAATCACCAATGAAGCGTCTATAATCGTTTTGCGATTATCTGGTGTAAGTTGCACATCATGCCCCGTTTGATTTCCCAAAAGCAAAACAGGCTCTTCTATGCCTTCAGTTATTTCTTTTGCAATCAAATAAATAGGATGAGTTGATACCACTAAAGGCGCTTGAGCCCAAGTGACACTAATAAATAATGCACATAAGCAAAAGGCGATAATGCGATTCATGGGAGTGTATTACCAAAAAAAATTTATGTTATAGTATAACAGAAGTTAAAAAATACCTACGCCATTCGTAAGTTGATAGAGCTTCATGTTAATATTTGCGATTCTCTTCCATTCAAATAACAAGTTTTGAGGTCTGATATGAGCTTATGTTCACACGAGCAGCATGATACTTTGCATGGTGTACACGATCATCTCAATGTAGAAGCTCGTTTATCAGAAGCAGAAAGCCTTTGTGCAACCTCAGGTGCCCGCCTTACCCCTTTGCGTAAAGAAGTACTTGAATTAATTTTGAATGCCTCAGGTCCTGTAGGTGCTTATGATCTTTTAGCCAAGATGAAAGGTGCTGCAGAACGTCCAGCTGCACCACCTACTGTGTATAGAACCTTAGATTTTCTCTTAGAAAAAGGTTTTATTCATCGTTTAACCTCTATTAATGCTTATATCCCTTGTTGTCACCCACGTGAAGGACATCAAGCCGCATTTTTAATTTGCACTGAATGTCATACAGTGAAAGAAGCTTCAGCAAAAGGTTTAATTCAAGAATTAAACCACTTAGCAGCGTCAGATCACTTCAATGCACATCACAGTATTATTGAGATTTCAGGAATATGTCAGCAGTGCTCGAACAAAGCGTAAACTCCCCTCTCGTTCAACTGCAACAAATTAATGTCCGAATTGATGATCGTGACATTCTAAAAAATATAGATTTTTCATTACAAGAAAAAGAAATTGTCACGCTTATTGGTCCCAATGGCGCAGGCAAATCAACCCTGATCAAAGTATTATTGGGTATTTTAAAACCCAATGCGGGCAAAATTATCAGCTCAAAAAAAATTAAACTGGCATATGTACCACAAAAATTTAATCCCTCTCATAGTCTGCCTTTAAGAGTTAAAGATCTACTGAATCTTGAGAAATGTGATAAGGCCATTAAAGCTGAAATCATTCGAGATACAGGTATTGCCAAATTAGAGTACGCCAAAGTACAACAACTTTCAGGTGGTGAACGTCAGCGGGTTTTATTGGCGCGTGCTTTATTACGCCAACCCGATATTTTGGTTTTAGATGAACCTATGCAAGGTTTAGATATCCAATCTGAAGCTGAACTGTATGAATATGTGCGTAGCCTGCCACAACGTTATGGTTGCGCCATTTTAATTGTGTCTCATGATTTACAATGGGTAATGCAAGGCACTCAGCGAGTTGTCTGTTTAAATAAGCACATTTGCTGTAGTGGTTTACCTGACAGTATTCAGCAGCATCCAGAGTATCAGGCTTTGTTTGGCGACACATTTGGAAAATACCACGCTTTTTATCAACACCATCATGACCATTGTGCACATGGTGACTCCGCCAAAACTTGTGAACATGGCCCACATCCACACATTCACCCAGAACCGGAAGCTTAAACCATGATGGAATGGTTAGAATTACTGTTACCTGCATGGATTATGGGAACACTTTTAGTGTTTCTAACAGCGCCACTAGGTTGTTTGATGCTATGGCGCAGAATGTCTTTTTTTGCTGACACGATGGCGCATGGTACCTTGCTGGGTGTTGCGTTAGCTGCTGTTTTAACTTTACCGCTTTGGGTCGGTGTTACCTTTACTGCGATACTCTTGGTGGCTGTACTTTGGGTTTTACATGACCCTCGTTTACCCAATGACGCCTTACTTGCATTATGTGCTGCGACCTTACTCTGTTCAGGTCTATTGTTAATTCAACATTTACCCGCATTACGTCCTGAGTTATTAAGTTATTTATTTGGCGATTTATTAACAATTGAGTGGTCAGACCTACCGATTTTTGCAACTGTGATTATTGTTGCTTTAGCTGTCCTCTACCGTTACTGGCAAGCACAAATTCAAATTGCGATTGATCCAGATATTGCGGTAAGTGAAGGCGTAAACGCCAAATGGCAGCGCTTAATTTTTATGTTGTTATTGGCTTTATTCACCGTACTCGCTTTACGTGCCGTTGGTTCGTTATTGATGGGTGCGTTATTGGTTATTCCAGCACTGGCTTCACGTCTTATTTCGCACTCACCGAAACAAATGGTGATTGGGGCATTTGTGATTGCTCAAATTGGTGTGACTGTGGGGTTATGGTCAAGTGCAGCTCTGAACATCTCTACAGGTCTGAGCATCGTATTAACCATGTCTTTGCTGTTTGCTGTGATTTTCTGTGTAATGAAAGTAAGAAAGATGGCTTGATGAATCAATCATTTCCATCTTTAGCCGCACTCAATATTTAAACTATGCTTTTTAACGAAACATATAAACCATATACAGCAATGACAATCAGAATTAATCCGCAAAGCCCTAATATTTTTGGATAAATTTGACTTTTAGAAAGCTTATTAAACGACAGATAGACCAAAGATAACGTGAGAAAATCTAAAATAATCCATGTCACGACTAAGATGACTAGACTGGTATTTATATCAGCATGAATATGAATAAACTGCGGAAAAAATGATGAAAAGAAAATGATATCTTTAGGATTTGAGATACCCACTAAAAAGCCTTTGCTGAGACCACCATCCACAGGCGACAACATCGTATTGAGTTGATGCTCCTGCTGGGATAATACTTCTTTTAGAATTCCATAACCTAGATAGGCAATATAAAGACATCCTAAAACTTTAATGATCAAGAAAAGGGTTTCATTGACACTAAACATGCCTTTTAAAATTAAAATAGAGGCTGTGATAAGTACCAAAGAAGCCAAATTTGTCCCAATAATGGTCAGTAAAGACTGTCGGTAGCCACCTTTTAAACCTGCACTTGCAACCAAGATCATGACTGGACCAGGCGTTGCAATCATGATAATCACACTAATGGCATACAGATAAAATTCTAAATAATTCAAAGTAACCTCGAAACAATGGCTTATTTATAGGGTCAAATCTCTAATATATGACTCAGTTAATCGCCTATGTTGTTATTGGTGAACCAGGCTTAATAAGCCAGCAGCACAACTAAACAAGACAGCAAAGGTACGGTTCATATATTTTTGTTGTTTTGGTGATTTTAATAGTCTTAACACTTTGGCTGCCAATCCCGTATAACCAGCCATGACTATCAAATCAATCGTGATCATGGTCGCTGCCATAATCACATACTGAATCCATTGTGGTTTAGACAAGTCTAGAAACTGTGGCAAAACAGCAAGTAAAAAGACGATGGCTTTTGGATTACTGATATTGACAATAAAGCCATATAAGATCAGCTTGGGAATAGATTTTGTCGGTTGCTCAGTTGGGATATCTATCGACTGTGTTTTCGTTGTCCATTGTATGTAGGCTAAATATAATAAATATAAAACCCCAAACCATTTCACTACGAAAAACGCCAGTGGTGTGGTTGCAAACAATACCCCAACCCCTGCTGCGACAATCGCAATTTGAACCAACAACGCCAGTTGTAAACCGATTGCATTCCAATAACCACGGCGAAAACCATAATTTAGACCGCTCGACATAGATGCGATCGCACCCGCACCAGGTGAAATACTGATCACCCAGCACGCCAACATATAAGCAAACCAGACTTGATACGACATAACAAAAGGATAGAAAACTTTTAACACGCTATTATAGCGGTTTTAAAACGATACATTTCGATTAATTTAATTGGTAAAAAGTATAAGACTTTACTATTCAGCTGTTGCTTGATCATGCACAATAAGGGGATTGATAAATAAAAATTGAGGAGCCATCACCATATGACAGCCCAATCTGTAATTCTACCTTTACCTTCTAATCATGCTCGTTTCATTGTTTTAAATTTAAAAAATCTGTCTATTGATGGCTTAAAAAAGCAACTCAATGCGTTGTTAAGTACACGTGATCGTTTAATTACCCAACACCCTGATGCTGAAATTAAAACATCTATTGCTTTTGGTCCTGAACTTTGGGCAAAACTTTATCACACAACTCCTGAAGGGTTTAAGCAGTTAGAACCGATTCAAGGCGCATTTGAGATGCCAGTGGTTCCTGCTGATGTTCTGATTCATATTGCGTCTGCACGTACAGATATTTGCTTTGCGCTTAGCCAATCCTTTTTTGATGGCATCCAAAATCAAGTTGAGGTTCTGGATGAACGGGTATGCTTCCGTTATCTTGATGGTCGTGACCTGACTGGTTTTATTGATGGTACTGAAAATCCTCAATTCCCTGATGATCGTGCGGAGACTGCGTTATTAGGTGAAGATTCAGGTATTTTTGAAGATGGTTCTTTTATTTTTGCACAACGTTATGTACATGAACTTGAAAAGTGGAAACGTTTAAAAGTTGATGCACAGGAAAATGTGATTGGTCGTTCTAAATTAGAAAGTATTGAGATGGACGATGAACACAAACCTGAAAATGCCCATATTGCTCGTGTTGTCATTGAAGATAATGAAGGTGAAGAATTAGAAATCCTACGCCATTCCCTTCCTTATGGTGATGGTCAAGGTGAGCAAGGTCTATTTTTTATTGCCTATACCAAAGACTTAACCCGTATTGATCGTATGCTAGTCAATATGTTTGGTACTCAAGGCGATGGGATTCATGACCGTTTGCTGCACTTTGTAACACCTATCGATGGTGCTTATTTCTTTGCGCCGAATGAAGAAGTGTTGGAAGAGATTTTGGAAGATTGATAAATACTCATGAACAAGCAGCTTTATGAAGCTACTTGTTCATGAAAATAAAATTTTTTACGTTTATCGTATTTTTAATTAGATAGAAAGTACTTTAAAGATTCTCGCTTTTAAATGAGCTTTAATAAAAAATTAAAAGTAATTAACTTATCTTCTTAAAATATACCTTTTTACCTTCAGAACATACTCCATAGAAAATCCCATAGAAACCTTCTTTTACTGAAGGGTTAGCCATATAGCTGTCACATTCCAAAAATAAATTCCCTGCTGTCTTCTTAAAAACTATTTTTTGCTTCTGATAATATGGAGCACCTTCATAATTATCATTTAAATAATACAATCCTAGTTTAGAATTTCTGGATTCAGCTTGCTTGCTCGCATAGCCATTCTTTATAAAATCAATCCCACCCAGAGTCAGGTTAATTTTATCAAAATTTAAACTTAGCTCACTGTTATCATTTCTATCGACTTTAGCTTTAGCCCATCCAACTTGAACATCTTCACTATAAATATTTTTATAGTATAAATAAAAGTCTCCATTACTCTCTTTTATATAAAACTCATCATGAGCTGGTTCAAGTTTTTTAAATAGATAATTATTTATCTTTTTTGTCGGTGTTAAATTCTGACATTTTCCAGATTTTTCACAGATTCGATATGAATAGTATAGTTCAGTATTACTTGGCTTAGGCGGATTAGCTTCAGTTGTACATGCAAACATCAAAATTATTACAAATAAAAAAAACAATCTATTCATCATTGAGTAATCTCTATATGCATAGCACCTTCTCCTGGCACATCTGCTGAAATAAAACCGGAAATAATTCCATCACTTAAAGCTTTCTCACAAGCAGCTTTAAACCTTTTCCCTACACTATTCAAAGTATTTCCTGTTCCAAAACCATTACTGTTCATGCCTAAATCAATAATATTATTTTTTCTATATTGCTCTTCCGAAACACAATGTTTCGAAACTCTCTGCCCTTTATTTTGGAACTCAACAATTTTTTCAACCATTTTTTGGATAGTCGCCTCTTTTCCAAGCCCCTTAGCAATACAGTCTGCTTTAACTTGTTTTACAGCCTCTCCAGGTCCAGCATATCTCGTTGCTTTAATATACATTGCTTCTGCTTGAGCTCTTGGGCTCCTTATTGTACTTGTAATAAAAAGTCTATTCATATTTGCTTCTTTAGCTAGATAAGCTAACACATTTTTCGTTTTCTGGCTTACGATAACTTGTCTTGCTTGCTCCTTAACACCGTTAAAACTAATTGTTACATCGGATACACTCGGGATAGCAGGTCTATCTAATTTCAGCTCAAAAGCTTTCATTCCTCTGCTAATTTCCCCATCAAAAACAACAAACTCCTTTCCAGCACTAGTAGCTGTAATTTTTATCTTTTGACCAATTTCCCCTTTATGTATTTTTTTCCCTAGACCATTCATGCCACTTGAATGCCCCTTTTTCTTACCTTTATATTCAATCGAATAATTACCACCACTAAATAATTGATTAGTTTTTTGATCATATGTATACACTGTAAATTCAGCTTCACCATTATCATTAACTAAAGTTTTTGGATGACCATCACCACTCGTTGATTGTTTTTGATCTCTTTTAGGTGTTTGATCTATACCTGACTGTTGTTTAGGGACTGGTATAGATTGAGTTGTATTACTTTTTTGTGGAGTATTTTCACTCACATCTGTTTTTAACTTTTTAGATGCTGATTCAATAACACCTTGTTCAATATAAATTTCCCTTTGTGTTTTATTCTTATCTACTTTTACAGCACCAATATTAGTACCATCTCTTAATTTATAATTTAATTCAAACCCAGGCATCGCCTTAACTGTAATTTTACCATTACTATTGGTAACTTTAGTTTTAGTTTGCCCTCTATAAGTCTGTACCAAATTTAAACTACTTATAGGCTTCTTTGAACTATTATTATGATAAAAAATAATATCAAACGAATGTAAATCTATTTTTACTACTTGCTCTTTCACTCCTTGTGAAACAGTAAAAGATTTAAGAACTTGACGAGTGTCCTTCCCACTTATTTCAACAGAAATTTTTTCCCCTGAAGTAGCAATTATATTTTTTTCAATGCCATCTGTTCCAACTGAATGCTTTTTATCACTTCCTTTATATTTTAAAAAATATGAAAAATTGGGTAGTACTTTATTTTCACTATCTACTATTTTAATATCAAACTTAACATCTGATGTATTACCATTCATTTGCTCTTGATCTACTTTTTTTTCATTATTTTGAGTATTTGTCGTACTTGATGGTTGTTGAACTATTGGAGATGGTGTTTGATTATGTATATCTGTTTTTGATTTAACTCCCCCTTTTCCGTTATTTACCACAATAACTGAAGCATAATTTCTACCATCTCCCAACAAAGATATTTCTTTATTATTCTTATCTTTTACCAAAACACCATTAACCTTAAATCTAGCACCCATATAGTTACAAACCTTAAGCTTTTTTATCCTGCCCTTTTGGTCTGTAATCAAATCCTTGAATAATGGCACTGGTTTTTTATCATTATATACTACATCAACTGTTGCGCCAGCTAGTGGATTTCCAGCATTATCAACAAATGAAACATCAAATATTGAGGTTATTACCTTATACCAACGCATATCATCTTTTTCGGTCCCTGGTATTTGAACTTGTTGAGTAGGATTAGATTTACTCACCACAAAAGGAGGGACTAAAGAAGGATAATTAGATGGATCAGATTTATGCAATTCTGCTTGAGCCTTAGGGCTATAATAATATACAACTCCACCTGTAAAATCAGGCTCTGTTCCATTAAATATTGGTTCTACTGCTCTAATCAAACTCATTAATTTAGGTGAAATATCACCAGAATCCAAAGCTTTTTTTGCTCTTTTATAGGGTGGATTTTTTTGAGTGTACGCATCGTATCCTGTTTTCGTAACGATTTGTATGATATTACTCCATGATTTCCAGTTTGCAAAACCAATTCTATTTCTGATTGTATGTGCAATAACTTTCCATGAAGTTTCACCGCAATTTTCAGCTTCACCATTAATAGTTGCAACAAATATTTTAAAGTCTTCGCTATAATTCATTTTATTACTCACAAGTTTTCTTAATTATTTTGTTAAAATATAAACTATCACCATTTTTATCTACATCCGCCAACATTGCTACCAAATGTAATTGTCCTTTATCATCAAAATACGATTTTTCTTGAAAAGAGTTATATACAGCAACATCTACTGGAACATTATTAAATTCTTTATTTTTCAAATTAACTATTGTTTTTTTATTTTTATTAAATAATTTTCTAGCATATATAACATTATTTTTAGAATCACTTTCAATTAAACAGTTATTTTTTTTATCTAAAGCAATAAACTCTTTAGTTTGGTCTTCTTGCATTTTACTTATGAAAAAGTGATATTGACATGGTGAACCACAACTACCATAAGCATGAAAAATATTTTCATTTACTTTATCAACCTGAGGGTATCTCATATTTTTTAAGATAAAATTGGTTTTATTATCAGAGTTTTTTACAATATCACAATACTCTTGATCATGACCTTTACATTTCAATTCAACATTAAATATATCTTTTGCATAGATATTTGAACCAATAATAGCTCCACAAAATGTAAGAACTAGAATGATTAAATTTTTAATATGAAATAGAAAAAAATGTATTATCTTCATTTGCAAAATTTCAATCATGTTCATGCTCTTCTCCACAACCACATCCAGTAATTTCTTCTTCATCCAAAGACTCTATTTCTTGTTCAGAAATTAATTCTTTAATTTCTGTCAAATAAGCTCCTGGTACTAAAGCAAGTTCTACATTATCTGCAGAATCACTGTAAACACGTGCACTACTTTCTTGCTCAAACTCATATTCTGCTTCAATTTTCTTTGAATGGTTGATTAATTTATATTTCATATTCTTCAATATATTAGTATCAAATATTTGACTCAGATCAAATCTCATACTATACATCCCACTCTCGGGCATTTTCGGCAATTCAGCATTCACTGTTGCCCCACTGGTAAACAACTGTTGTCCCGACTTAACCTCAAACTTTCCACCAGTTTTAATAAAGACACCACTACCATTAACCACCAGCTGAGTCCCACCTGCTTTTAAGTCAATTTCTTTAGAACTGGTCAGTTCGATCTTATCTTCAGTCGCGATCAGTTTAATCACTTTCTTGGCAATGATTTCAATCAAATCATCTTGCGCCTGTACTTTAATTGGGCCCTTAGCAGCAAAAGCACTTAAACCTTTCTGTGCTGCAAACAAACTGATCTTATCCTGTGCATGACCGACAATATTCTTCTGTGCACTCAAATTAATTGAGCCTTGGGCACTTTCAGCAATATCTTGTGAAGCTTGTAAGACAATGTCTTCGGGGGTTGTCAATGCAATCCCATTGGGTGAAGCCAGTAACATCAATGCCTGACGAAAAATCTTACCTTGCTCTTGTTTGGCACTATCACCACTATTTTCTAAGTCTTTTGTATAACTCTCCATAAAGCCCTGTAAGGAGCCTAAAGCCTGCATCGGATTCACATCCAATTTACTGCCTTTATTAAAAGTTCCACAAACACTGGTTAAATCAAAATCCTTAATTTCAACATTGGCAATTACCTTACCCACGTCTTTTAAAGCGGATAACGGTTCTGAATCAAACTTGTCCTTTAAACTGGTTAATTTTCCTTTTAAAACATCCGAACCATGTTCTTCAATATTTTCAATAAAACTCTTTAAGTTCTCAATCGACTCTTTGGAATCATTAAAAAAGTCTTTAAATTCATCTACAATATTCTTGGTATCTTTACCAAATTTCTGGATGTCCTCAATAAAATCACCACTGTTTTTCAGTGCTGAAATTGGATCACTACCCACAGCATTTTTAAATAAACCCACGGTTGCCTGTAAAGCCTGATTTGCACCTTTTAGTTCTAAAGAATTAATCAGTTTCGGCAAACGATTGACAACATTCAAGGCATCCGTTTGTTGTTTGACTGCTATTTCACTCAGCACTTTCATACTTTCTGCACCTTGATTTAACAAGGACTGCGCTTGTGCTGCTTCTAAGTGGTCTGCAATCGCATTTTCTTGGGCATACGTCGTGATAAGCATGCCTTTGCCTGCACGCATGGCACCATAAGCATCGGTTCTTAACTCAAAACCTTCGCCACGCCCATTGCTGGTTTCCTTATCTTTCGGGTGACTTAAGTTCCCGAGATTAAGTTGTGTCGCTGCATGACTACTTTGTAGCTGTGTGCTGATTTGGCCTGTGGTGTCATCAAATCGTAGCTGGTTAAAACCTGATCCACCCACTTCCGATGAGCGAATACCGCTTAGTTTTTTGGTATCAGGCAACTGGCCTTTGATATCAAACATGGTTTGATGACGTTCTGCTTCATGTAAACGTCCCATCACAAATGGACGGTCGACATTGCCATCAAAGAAATCAATCACTACGATTTCACCAATTCGTGGGTGGAATCTTGTGCCATAACCTTCTCCTGCCCAAGAGGTTAATACATCAACCCAAGCTGAGTCTGTATCATTGTCATTCGAGCCTGCACCACCATCATGACTATTGTCATCGGTACGGGTAAAGAGGAAACGAACTTTGATTCGCCCCCATTGATCGACATAAATCGTTTCGCCTTGCGGGCCAACCACTTTGGCACGTTGTGGAAATGCAGAAGGTCTATGCACTAAAGGGTTATACTCAGGAACGATCGGAATTCTACGGCGTACCAAGGACAACTCATTGGCTTGGCGTTGGTCTTTTATTAAATGATTCCAATAGTTTAAGTTGAGCAGCTTGGATAACTGATCTTGTAACTCTTTGGGTAAATTATTTTGATTGTAAAAAGTCTTACCTAAGATTAAGAACTCACGATCCGAACCATCATGTTGATCAATTTCAGGGTGTTCTCTTAATTCAAACCAATAGCCAACTTGCGCATCGCGCACTGAACTGGTTGCGGTAAAATATTTGGACTGTAATTCTTGGTATTGTGTTAGTTGGGTATTTAATTTATCAACTTGGGCTGAACTGGAAACTGTGGTTTGGTCTTCGCCATTGAGATCACTGGTCCAAGCTGGGCTAATTGTCCAAGCCTGCTCTAAACTTAAAGTTTCATTATCTTGTTGATCACTATGTTGGTGATTACTTAACTGGCTATCGCCCTGATCTTGTAAAAGGCTATCCGCTTGCCAACGTTGTACTTGTATTGCTGTTGATTGAATTGAACGCTGGGCGATGAGGCTGGTGATCGTGTCAAAGCGTTCTGTTGCATGACTGCGATGGAAACGAATACTTCGTCTAGGCATTGCCTCATATTGGGTATTGTCATCAATGAGACGTAATTTCTGTGCCTGAATCTGCGTTGCCGAAATAGGCACAATCCGTACAGATTCATCAACTAACCAGTTAATACCTTCACTACGCCACAAGCGAGTTAAAAACTCATAATCCGTTTCATTGGCTTGCATTACAAAAGGACGGATATCGTATTGTTTTTTTAAACCAGTACTGTCCAGACTTAGACTGGCAGAAAATAAGGCACTTTTCGCTTGCCACTCTTTAAATAAGATTTCCGATATTTCCAGAACACTTTTGTTCATAAAAACGCGGCTATTACGACGCTTATGCCAAAGACTGGTTGCATCTTCAAGCGTTAATTTATAAACACTTAAGGCCCCATCACTCTGCCCTTGGCTTGCCCCTGTCACAATTCCAGTGGTTCGGTACAATTCACCAAAATCGGTGACTTGATCAACTGCAACCTGACACCCGATAAATTGTTTTAAAGCAATATGCGCATTGGTTGAAAGGCAGAGTAATTCTGCCTTTAAGCCCTGATTAATCTGTTGTTGCCCCTGAATGCATTGCAAGAATACACTGCTGTTTAAGGCTTGATTTGAGAATTGAACGTGGATCGCTCGTGTTTGTAGTCCCAAGCCAAAGCTTTCAAGTAAGGTCGTAATATTTTTCAGCATTTTAGTTATTGATATTTAATTACAAGTGTCCTTATTTTAATTAAAAATTCAAAAAAAGACACCGATAAATTGTTATATTTTTTAATCAATATTTCTTTTAAAAAAAGGGAAATTATCTAGTAATTTCCCTTTTTATCTTCATTACCTATCAATAAAAGTTAAAACGGAACACGTTTATAATCACGATATTCTGGTTTCCAGAAGTTCTGTTCAATACTTTCTAGCAATTGCTCATCACTGATCATCGGCGCTACACCATCTTGAATAGCAGCTTTGGCAACTTTAAATGCGATAATTTTAGATACTTGCTGTAATTCATTTAAATCAGGCAATAAATCTGCGTGGATATCTTGCAACTTCGGTGAACAATCAGCCAAAGCTGAACTTGAAGCCATCAGCATATTGTCTGTAACACGGGTTGCTTGAACTGCTACCACACCCAAACCAATACCAGGGAAGATATAAGAGTTATTGCACTGTGAAATCTGATAAGTTTCACCATGATAATTCACAGGGGTAAATGGGCTGCCTGTCGCAATCAATGCTTTACCATCTGTCCATTGAATAATATCAGCTGGCACGGCTTCAACTCGTGAAGTTGGGTTGGATAAAGGCAATACAATCGGATATTCACAGTTTTCAGCCAGCGTTTTAATGATTTCTTCTGTAAATAAACCCGGTTGACCCGATACCCCAATCAATACGGTTGGTTTGGCATTTTTCACAACATCAAGCAGTGAAATGATTTCCTCAGCATTACCCCAATGTGCAACATCTTCAGGTTTCTGCGCAAGCTTACGTTGGAAATCTAATAAGTTTGGCTGATTTTCAGTGATTAAACCAAAACGATCTACCATAAATACTTTGGCACGCGCTTCAGCATCCGTCAGCCCTTCAGCAACCATCTGTGCAATAATTTGTTCTGCAATACCACAACCTGCTGAACCAGCCCCTAAGAAGGTAATTTTCTGATCTTTGAGCTGTTTACCTGCGGCTCTACTCGCAGCAATTAAAGTACCGACACAAACTGCCGCTGTCCCTTGAATATCGTCATTAAAACAACAAATCTTATCACGGTATTTTTCAAGTAAAGGCATGGCATTTTTTTGCGCAAAATCTTCGAATTGAATCAATGCTTTTGGCCAACGACGTTTAACCGCTGCAATCACTTCATCGACAAATTCATAGTATTCATCCCCACTGACACGAGGTTGCGACCATCCCATATAAATCGGGTCATTCAATAATTGTTGATTATTGGTTCCCACATCTATGGTAATCGGCAATGTATAGGCTGGACTAATACCACCACATGCAGTGTAAAGAGACAGTTTTCCAATTGGAATGCCCATACCGCCAATACCTTGGTCGCCTAAACCAAGAATACGCTCACCATCTGTGATCACAATCACTTTGACATTTTTACGGTTTACGTTGTGAATGATTTCATCAATGTATTTACGGTCAGGATAGGAAAGAAATACTCCACGATGACGGCGATAAATATCGGAGAAACGCTGACATGCTTCACCCACTGTCGGTGTATAGATAATCGGCATCATCTCACTTAAGTGGTTTTCAATCAGGTGGTAAAAAAGTGTTTCATTGGTGTCTTGAATATTTCGTAAATAAATATGCTTATTGATCGCTTCACTGAAAGAACAGAACTGTTGGTATGAACGTTGACTTTGTTCCTCGATACTTTCGATCACATGAGGAATTAAACCGTGTAAGTTAAATTGAGTTCGTTCTTCTTCTGTGAAGGCTGAACCTTTATTTAATAAAGGCAGCTCTAATAAGGCATTACCTGCATAATGAATATATAGAGGATATTTTTTCAGGGTTTCCGTTGGCATTTCCATTCTCATTGAAGCAGACTGCCTGCTTCTATCTTTTGCTAAGCTACGACTTTGGTCTGATACAAGCTTAAGCCTATTTTTGACTAAATGGGTATTTAGATACGTGATAATGATATTCAAAGTATTTTACAGAATGATAAATTATTCTCAGTTTTACTGATCAAATTCTGGTTTTTATCTAATTTCATATTTTGCCCTAAAATAATGAGCCATGATCACGCCATTAAAACTGCATATTTGTACGCAATTTTGACCAATCATTGATTTTTTTTCTGTTTAGATTTATTTTGTTTAAAATACGATGAAGCTAAACCAATAACAATGAACACAAAGATCTCTCTACTCCTTCTTAGCACAGTCATTGCATGTACTGGCTGCCAAACTGCAAAAAAAGTCTCTTCTGGTGTTTCTAAAACCACTGAAAAAGTCAAAAGCATGGTGGGCTTAGGCGAAGCCAAAGTTCCAGAAGTTGATCAGCAAGGTGTGGTTGATGTCAGTAAAGCCACCCTCGAAAAACTAGAACAAATGAAGATCAATATGCCCACTGGACAATGGGTCTATATTGAAAATGATCTTCAAGGTATTTACACCTTACAAAACAAATCCAGTGATGGAAACGTCCTATATTTGCGTTTGAATTGTAAGATTCCTTCGCAGAAGTCTGGTTTTGCGATTGAAGATAAAGATGGTAAAGAGCTGCTTAAAGCACATGATGCGCAAACCGGTCAGGTTCAATTCTTAATCGACAATAAAAACTATGGCAATCCATTTGACTTAGTCAATGCGAAAAAAATGCCGACATTTAAAACGGCACTGAGTAAAGCCAAAGTGATTAAAATCTTTAACAATTCCAAACTTTATACCTTTACAAATGGCCATGCTGAGTTACTCAGCAAGCCTGTCACATGTAAAGAGTAGATCCATTATTTAGGCATATCCACAAATACGGCGGTTAAACGTCGTACTAAGGGTAAAACAATCAAAACCACAGGATATGCCACAGCCCATGATACCATCCATGCAGCAAGCCATTTGACCCAAAATCCGTTAATCAAACCCACATTGATCAACATATTAATCAATGACACCATGCCACTCATTAAACAAGATAAGAACAACGGCATAATCCATGCTGCAAATTTTGCAGGGAGTTTTGGGATATTGCCAATAATTGTGGGAGGAGTATTTGACATATATCGCTCTAAATTTACCAACAGGACACATTTTATTCTTTTAATAGACCTGAAACAATTAATCCTTCCACATAACATCGGCCACATTTTGCCATTTGATTTGATTGGACAAATTTAAAGGCTGATCATAGAGCTCAGATATCACATTGATTGCATCATCGAGTGAAATAATTGAATTTAAAGGGAGCCAGGTGTCATCACCAACATCAAATAACGCTAAGTTCAGATCTTCATTGCAAGACAGCCACGACTCGCCTTGTTGGGCAGTAGGGATATTTTTATCGTAACGCAAAATCAAGTGAGTCGTATCTATCCACCAAAACAATAAAATGATCTGACCTTGTTTTGGCATATCTAGCGCAAGATAACCTGAATTTGAATATTCCAAGTCTGTGGCCTGAATCTTCGCAAACAAGTGTATAACTTGTTCTTTTTCTATAATCTCATGATCGATTTGATCTAGAAAACTCACAAACATATTTTTTATCCTGTGATTAAAGCAGTGTAATCCGTCAAGTCCATTTGAAATCTAAACGCCAATACACAGTGAAATTGAGCATACCGACATTTTTCTTATCGAATAAGTTTTATTCTATACAAATGCATTCACCTAAAAGGCGCAAAATTTGCTATATTTAGCGTTTTTCTGCGACATTTATTTCTCTATAGATTATGAATACGGCCATACAAGCAGCTCTTGATCATGCAGTGCAATCCCTACAAGCTGAAGGGACTCTTCCATCTGACTGGAAAAACACGAGTGTTTTAACGCGAACTAAAGACCGAAGCCACGGTGATTTCGCATCAAACATTGCCATGATGGGCGCTAAAGTTGCTGGTATGAAACCACGTGATCTTGCAGAGAAAATTTTGGCAAATTTACCCGAAGTAGTCGATATTGCCAAAGCTGAAATTGCAGGTCCGGGTTTTATCAACTTCTTTTTAAATGCCGATCAACGCTTTACTGTGCTGGATCAAATCCAAGCCCAAAAAGAACAATTTGGTAAAACCCAAGCAAATGCAGCCAAGAAAATTCAGGTTGAATTCGTTTCTGCCAACCCAACCTCTAGCCTGCATGTAGGTCATGGTCGTGGTGCTGCATATGGTATGACTGTTGCAAACTTACTTGAAGCAACAGGTGCCAAAGTTGAACGTGAATATTATGTCAATGATGCTGGCCGTCAAATGGACATCCTCGCCACATCAACTTATTTACGTTATTTAGAATTAAGCGGCCAAACTTTAGTTTTCCCTAAAAATGCTTATCAAGGGGATTACGTTAAAGAAATCGCCCAAGGTATCATCGACAAACATGCTGATGCTTATGTACGTAGTGTGGCTGATGTTTACAAAGATGTTCCTGAAGATGTGCAATATGCTGAAGAGCTTGATGCCGATGGCAATAAAGTGGTTATTTCAGGCGATAAAGAAAAGCACATTGATGGCTTAATTCACAACTCACAAGCTTTAGTGGGTGAAGGTTATCGTGTATTCCATCAAGCAGCTTTACATGCCATTTTAGATGACATTAAAGATGACCTTGGTGAGTTTGGCGTAACGTTTAATCACTGGTTTAGTGAAGCATCTTTGGCTGAAAAAATTGATGAAGCCTTACAAACATTAGACCAACGTGGTTTTCTTTATGAAAAAGATGGCAACATTTGGTTTAAATCAACTGAATTTGGTGATGAAAAAGACCGTGTAGTCAAACGTCGTAATGGCCAAACCACGTACTTTGCCTCTGACATTGCCTATCATTTAAATAAATTACAACGTGGCTTTACTGACCTTGTTGATATTTGGGGTTCAGACCACCATGGCTATATTGCACGTGTTAAAGCTGCAATTGACGCGATGGGCTATGACTCATCTAAATTGACGGTACTTTTAGTGCAGTTCGTCAGCTTATGGCGTGGTGGTGAGATGGTACAAATGTCATCTCGTTCAGGTCAATTCGTGACATTACGCGATCTTCGTAAAGAAGTCGGCAATGATGCAGCACGTTTTTATTATGTAATGCGTAAATCTGAACAGCACATTGATTTCGATTTAGATTTAGCAGTATCTCAAAGCAAAGACAATGCTGTGTATTATATTCAATATGCACATGCTCGTATTTGCCGTATGTTAGAAAAAGCAGCAACAACAAACATTCAATTTGATACTGAAAATGCACGTCAATTTGCTGCAAAATTAGAACTTGATGCTGAAACTGAAATTTTAGCGAAACTCGCGGCTTATCCTGAAGTCCTTATTCGCGCTGCAAATAATTATGAACCACATCAAGTTGGTAATTATTTGAAAGAACTTGCTGCTTTATTCCATGGTTGGTACAACGAGAATAAAGTATTGGGTGATGATGCGGAATTAACTCAAGCCCGTTTATTGCTTTCAGCAAATATCAAACAAGTCTTACATAATGGTCTTGAATTATTGGGTGTATCTGCACCTGAAAGTATGTAAGTCAAGAATTGCTTTACATGTTCCCAAGACCAAGGTCTGGCTCAACGTAAGCATTGAAGTGTGTAATAAATCATTACTTTACATCGTGTTCAAGCAAAACTATGCTTGAACACGATCTAAGCAATACATAATAAGAGGGTTCCACGTGTTTGGAAAAACGCAACGCGGTGTTTCAGAAAGGCCAACCAAACCTAAGCAACCATTGATTCCTAAATGGTTAGGGATGCTTGTCGTCATTTTAATCGTGTTAAGTTTTGGTGTCGCACTGATGCTCTGGAAACCGTGGGCGCCCGTCCAACCCAAAAACGAAATCACGTCTGAGCATTATCAAGAAGATACCAACAAAGACTATCGTTTTTATGATCTGTTACCTCAACAACAGGTTACCCCTATTCCTGAACAAGCTGTTCCTGAAAGCAGAAATCAACAACAACCAGTAATTGTTGAAGCGCCTTCTCAATCTGAAAATGTGGATGTCGGTGTAAATGCTGAACGTACAACACCTGTTCAACCCGAATATATTCTACAAGTTCGTAGTTATGATGATCCTGATGCTGCTGATGCACGTCGTGCTGAAATTATCTTAAATGGTTTATCTGCCGATGTGGTTCAAAGCACAGAAGCTGGAAAAACTTGGTATCGTGTGATTTCAGGCCCTTATGAATCACAAAATGCAGCAGTGATTGCCCAACAAACCTTACAACATAGCGGTATTGACTCTATCGTGGTTAAACGCTGATCCAATTTTCAGGCATGACCTGATCAATCAATCGTTAAAACAGGATGCTTTGGCATCCTGTTTTATTCTTCAAAATCGTTTTTTTAACCTTGCTTAGATATGTGGACAAATTGAATATTTTTCACTCAAAAGAAATATAATTCGATAAAAATTTACCCAAATTGATCAAAATTAGAGTAATCTATTTTCCGCAATACATTACCCATGTCGTTGCCGAGATATCAAAAGTCACCAATACTTTTGATTTGCTGTCCTGTGATTGGCGTGACGATCAAATCCGAAGATTACAGGGCGCTCAGAAATTCACATGGGTAAAGCCCACCCCAACAGGTATTCAGCCAATTTCAAACAATAAAACAGTTCATCTAAACTTCACTGAAAATTCATTCGCCTAAGTATTTCAATTTGAGTACACTCCTATTGAGATTATGAGTTTTTAAATGCAATGAATAATAAAAAACAGATTTTATGTGTAGAAGATGATGCTGCTATTCTTATGCCGTTACGTTACGCACTTGAACGAGAAGACTGGCAAGTGACTTGGGCCAATTCAGGCCTGCAAGCCATTGATTTTATTCAACAGAAACCCTTTGATTTTATTATTTTAGATGTTGGATTACCTGATTTAAATGGTTTTGATGTCTGCAAAAAAATTCGTCTCTTTAATCACACACCCTTGCTATTTTTAACCGCAAGAGATGATGAAATAGATCGTATTGTGGGTTTAGAAATTGGCGCAGATGACTACTGTACCAAGCCATTTAGTTCGCGTGAAATTGTGTCTCGGATTAAAGCCATTTGGCGCAGAATGGAGATACAAAATCAGTTACAGCACACCTCACAGCAAAACACACAGCTTTCTGCAACGCCAGCTAAAGTTTGGCAATGCAATGATGAGGCTTTGCAAATTCATTACTTAGGCACAATACTGCAGCTGACTCGCTATGAATATCGCTTACTTAAATTATTGATTCAACGCCCTGAACAGGTGTTTAGCCGTCAACAATTGATGGATCATGTATGGGAGCACCCTGAGCATAGTTTAGAAAGAACAGTCGATACCCATATCAAAAGTATTCGCAATAAACTCAAGCAGATCTCTCCTGAGCAAGACCCGATCGAAACCCACCGAGGCTTTGGCTATAGTTTAAAAAGGCAAGGATAAACCATGTCCATTTTTATTCGTATTTGGTTCTTCTTTGGATTGATCATCTTGCTGGGTTTATGGTTTATGTCTTATACCTTCAATCAACAAGTAAAGCCCAATGTACGACAGGTCGTAGAAGATACTCTTGCGGAAAATGCCAATATTATCGCGATGTTAGTGGCTGAAGATGTCTATGAAAATAAAGTCAGTACCATTCAGTTTGATGAAAAAATTCAAAAAGCGCTGAATCGAAAACTCAATGCCACGATCTGGAAACATAATAAAAATGAGATCAATCAACAAATCTATATTACCGACAACAAAGGTATCGTCATTTATGACTCACAAGGTATCGCTACAGGACAAGATTACTCACGATGGAATGATGTTTACCTGACCTTAAAGGGAAAATACGGCGTTCGCTCTACACGCAGTTATGAAAAGGACAGCAATAGCAGCACTATGTTTATCGCAGCGCCAATCTATTATCAAGTTGGTCAACAACAGCAATTGATTGGCGTTGTCAGTATTGGAAAGCCCAATATTTCAGTACAGCCTTATATTCAGCGCGCTGAAAATCAGCTGATCCGACAAGCCGCTTGGATTACATTACTCAGTCTGTTTCTTGCCAGTTTGGTGGCCTATTGGCTAAAACACAGTATTGACCGTGTCCGTAAATACGCGCAGGCACTTGCACCTGTCAATCAAACCCCCTATTTTCGTTCGGCAAAAGAACTCAATCAAGTTGCTCAAGCAGTTGAAAATATGCGAGAAAAACTCGAAGATCGTGCTTATGTGGAACACTATGTCAATACACTGACCCATGAACTCAAAAGTCCGCTTACCGCAATTCAAGCCAGTGCAGAACTACTCAAAGAAGATTTGCCACTAAATGATCAACAACAATTTGCCACGCATATTCATGAACAAAGCCAGCGCTTACGTAGCCTGATTGATCGAATGCTCTTATTGACCCGTCTGGAAAAATCTAAACATCAAATTGAAATGCAAGATTTCAATTTATCTGAACTGATTCAACAGACTTTAGACCAGCATGCCAGTCAAATTCAAGCCAAAAAAATCCAGTGTTTACTGGATATTGAAGCCAATTGTATGCTTCGTGCAGATCGATTTTGGATTCAACAAACCCTTGCCAATATTTTAGATAATGCGCTGGATTTTTCCACAGATTCAGCAAAAATCCTGATTCGGCTTCATCGTCAAACACACCAGCAGATAGAATTACAGGTTTTTAATGAGGGCGAATGGATTCCAGATTATGCACTCACGCAAGTGTTTGATACTTATTTTTCTTTGCCCCGTCCGATTAGCCAGCAACGCAGTTCTGGTATTGGACTGAGTATTGTTAAACAAGTCATTGAACAACACCATGGACAGATTCACATTGGCAATATTCAAGGAAATGAAATTACCATCTTACAACCCCACCAAAAGGGTGTATTGGTAAAAATTCAATTGCCTTAGCACGGTCAAACTTCACTTAAAATTCATATAAAAAACCGATACGCCTCAAACAATACACATTGCTGTTTCGCACACTCAACACTGACAACAAACAACGGCGAAGGAAAACAGTGATGCGATCCAACTTTATTACATTCAAAATTATTGCAATCGCAATTTTAGTTGCCTTATTTGGGATAGGCTTACTCTTTATTACCAGTCTGGTCTCAGAACGACAAGATTATCAACGGGCATTTCTGAAAGAAATTGCACAAAACAATATTAGCCCTCAAACCGTGATTTCACCGTATATCCGTGTGCCCTACAATGAGCAAAAAAACTGCCTCGATGAAAAGAAGGTGGCCTATTTGTGTACTGAGGAACAATGGCTATATATCAGTGCTGACAGCACGCAATGGTCATCCAACTTTAATGTTTCTGACAACACTTATAAACGCACCATCTATCGAGCAATTAGCTACACCGCAAATCTCATGGCCAAAGGCGTATTCCAAAAACCAACACTTGAAAAGAAAGATTACCAATGGGAACGAGCTGAAATTATCTTCCCTGTACATGATCCTCGCGGCTTAGATACCCAACCGAACTTAAACATGCTCAATAAAAGTTATGCCTTTGAAATGAGTGCTCAAGGCAGTAACAGTTCTGGTTTTGACTTTATGTATGTTTCTGCAAAAAAATATCCTGAATTAATCAATGCCATTCAAAATGGTTTCACTTTTGATTTAACCGCCAATATTACGGGTCTGGGAAAATTCACCCTGATCCCAACCAGTCGTAGTGTCACTTATCAGGCCAAAGGCAATTGGGCGGATACCAAATATTCAGGACAAAACTTACCTTTTGCAAAAACCAGTACACCGCAACAATTCACCGCACAATGGAAAAATATTGCTCTAGGTCATCAAAACATCAGTAAATTGATTGATTGCGACAACAATGAGTGTATTCGCCAGTTTAGTAATGGCTATTTTGGCCAAGAACCGGCTTATATGGGAGAGCCTAGTCAAAGTATTGGTTTATCAACAGAATTCCTAGAATCAGTCAATGTTTATACACAAACAGATCGTGCGATTAAATACGGTATCGTGATTATCATCATCACCTTTGCTTGTTTCTTTCTCTTCGAAGTGCTTAAAAGCTTACGGATTCACCCCATTCAATATTCTTTGGTGGCAATGGCTCAAGTGGTGTTCTTTGTTTTACTACTTTCAATCAGTGAATACTATGCCTTTGCATGGGCTTATTTCGTTGCTGGAATTGCCTGTGTCGGGCTCATGAGTTGGTACTTATACTATGTGATGAAAGGTTTTAAAGCCGCTGGCCTATTCAGTATCATCCTGAGTTCACTTTATGCCGTGATGTATATGCTATTGCAATCTTCAGGCAAAACCTTCCTAATTGGCTCTATCATTTCATTTGTTTTACTTGCTGTAGTGATGTTTATTACACGGCATATCGACTGGTATCAAATCAACAATAAGCCTGAGCAAAAACTTAAATCCTATACGCCTCCTCAAGCTTGATAACGGCACAGTGAATAGCTCAAAGCGATTCACTGTTTTAAAAATAAATTCTAAATAATAGGTATTTCAATGAATATTTCCATACTACAGGAGCAACAACACTTTAAGCAGTTGCAACAACTTTGTCCTCTGCAATGTTCAATTGCATTTTGTTTGAATCAGTTGCGGGGTGCGCAGATTCAATTTTTAAATTTAGGCAGTTTCATTATTTGCCCAGAATATAACTGTTTGATTATTTTTAAGTATAAAATTCTCATTCGTATAGATAGATTCACCAACAAGCAACAAAGTTAATTTGCAGATTGTAAATGATGACGTAAAATTTAAAACATAAACAAACTTTGAGAATGATCATGACTGTACAACGTTTGCACGTAGAAAAACGCTTTTCTGAAATTGCAATTTCGGGAAATTTAGTTCACTTGGCGGGTCAATTGGCTACGGATTTAAGTTTGGATATCAAAGGGCAAACTCAACAGACCTTAGATATCATTGATCGTTTTCTTGCAGATGCGGGCACAGATAAAAAACATATTATGTCTGTGATGATTTTTTTAAAAGACATCGAAAATGATTATGCAGGAATGAACGAAATCTGGGATGCATGGTGTTCAGATATGCAAGCTCTGCCGAGAACTTGTGTAGAAGCAAAGCTTTATCGACCTGATGTTTTAGTTGAAATGACGGTTGTTGCGGTCAAACCAGAATAAGCTCAATACTAAATTTTGAATGAACTAAAAAATGCATGTTTAAACATGCATTTTTTGCTTAGCTATATGCGCGATTTGAGTACAGATCAAACTTCCCCAGTACATGTTCCTCCAACATTTGCGAATGGCTCATTTCTGAAAATTCTGTTAAAAAATCTTCTCGCAAATCCTGATACTCTGGAATCCCCATATAACGAATCACACGATATCCTGCCGACTGTAACAAGGCATCTTCATAGGTATTTTGATTCGAGCGCTTAATCGCATTGATATCATCTAAAGCAATCACAGCTAAAACTTTATAATCTTTGTCCAGCACAACAAAGTCTGCAAACATTTGCTGATACTTACGACGTGTATGTAAATATTTTGTTGTTAATAAAGCATCAAAAGATACATGAGCCAAGATATTGGCTTCAGGTAAAATTTCTTTTAAACGCGTAAACGTAATTTGTTCATGTGAGTTAAATACTGCTCTTCTTCGTAAAGCACTATCTGCTTGTTGCTTATTTTTCAATCCTTTATAAGCAGCGGCAATCACGACAGCAAGTAATATCAAACTCGCAACGATTATCATGTCCATTTTTCATTTCCTAATTCTTTATTATAATTTGGTCTACGACCAGTTCTTGTGTATCAAAGATACTATTTTTAATCAGTTCAATTTTGTAATATGCCAGACGCATTCTCATATTTGCTTTTTCAAAATAATCAAATAAATCACATTTTTAACTTATTTATTGAACTATTATTTGTTTTATTCACTTGGTATTTCAACCAAATGAATTTAATTACACCTCATATATATCGCGTATTGAATGCGAATACAACTGAATTTAATGAATCTTGCGTACTATTGTAGGACAAGGATATTCGCGAATTGTGTGTTTTTAGTACACTAAAGTTTTCAACAGTTTACAGAGACTTATCCACAGTTAGGTATTTTTATTATTCAATTGCTGATTTAAGAAAGGATGCTTAGGCATCCTTGCATTTTATTAAGCAACTTTTTCAGCAATTATTTCATGACCTGAAAGCTGTTTTAATTTTGATTTTAAGTCATCAATGATTAATTTTTGAAATTCATTTGAAGCAGAGCTCTGAAAAGCAACTTCAATTCGATTATAACCTTCAAAACAATGATAGACCTGACCATTCAAGATACAAGCACAAGAAGGATATCGGTCCATATAACCAGTAACTTGAGAAAAATACATTTCTTTTACTGGACGATATAAATTTAGATATGTTTGATAATCAGGTACATACCCATAATATTTGAAAATATCTTGCTTATGCTCTTCAATAAATTCAGACGAATAAAAAATTTCATCTTCCATTTTTAAAATTTCTTTAGAAATATCTAAAAATAATTCATCACTATCAGATGATGTAATTAACCAATGCTGGTATATTTCCTGTTTTTGTTTTAACCATGTCTTTGTTTTTAGATTAAAATACCACACATATAAGTTTTTAATCGCTTTACCATTTTTGAGAATATTTCCATCTCTCATTTCAATTAGATCATAATTCCACATTTTTGTATGATGATTATGCAAGCAGGGTGGAGATTCACCCAAAGTGTCTACATGTTCAATATCTTTAGTTTCTAAGTTAAGCTGATAAATTTCAGTGATATTTTTTCTCTGCCGCTCTCCTAAACCAAGACCGCCAGTGATGTATACCAAATTCATGTTTTTATCATAGACTGTATCGTGATTATATACAGGTGGAAATTGTTCTTCAGGGTAGCTCCAAAGCTCAATCTTTTTCAAACCATCAGCTTTAATACAAACATCATTATAAATTTTAAAATCAGGATTATAATAATCATTGTAATCATACCACTTCCAATCATGAGCTGCTGTATTCCCTCCTATATCAATAACATCTATATATTTATTAAAAATAGAAACATGAGAACTACCTAATCTATTATGTGCCGCAACCCAAAATGGCTCCTTAAGATCAAATTTTTGATTATGTAAATACTCTTGTAACTCATGTACCCAGATAATATTACTTTTTATTAGCCAATGAAAAACTTCATTTTTATTCAACTCTTTCGTTATAAGTTTTTCATGATTTACTGAATTTAAAGCATCTATATCTGTTTGACTAAATTTCCATTCAGTAATCCTTTGTTGAATTTCTGCCTCATATGCTTTAAGCCTAATCACATATTCAGCATCTGTGACTCTTTTATCTGCTTTATTTTCATTCATTTTTAAAAGTTAAGGACATAAACGTCCTTGAAAGGAATCTTCACTATATCTTTTGTCTAAATTTAAATCAATAAAAAAGGATACTTACGCATCCTTTCTTACCACATCAAACAGCAACTAAGCTCTGCTTTTTGGCTTAGACTTTGCTTTGCCATTTCCAGAAAATGGTTTTTTATCACCTGTTTCGCGCGGCGGTAAACCTGTATGTTGTGTCAATATTTGACCACGTTCAGGACGCTTTTTGGTATTGGAAGGACGCGATTGCGTTTTCGCCTGTGAATTACGGCTATCCCCAGTACGCTTTTGCGAATCACCGTCTACAGTCGAGTTTTTCTTACGCGCAGATTGGTATTGCCCTTCTGTTCCTTGCGGTTGATATGTTGGAATCAGATGGTGCTTAGAGTTACCAATCAAATCTACCCGGCCCATTTCACGTAATGCATCACGTAGTAATGGCCAGTTGTTTGGATCATGGTAACGCAAGAAGGCTTTGTGTAAACGACGACGCTTTTCACCTTTTACAATATCCACACTTTCGGTATAACGAGCCACTTTGGCCAACGGGTTTTTCCCCGTGTGATACATCGTGGTCGCGGTCGCCATTGGTGATGGATAAAAGGTTTGCACCTGATCGGCACGGAAGCCATTTTTCTTAAGCCAGATCGCAAGATTCATCATGTCATAATCAGTCGTTCCCGGATGCGCAGCGATAAAGTACGGGATTAAATACTGTTCTTTACCCGCTTCCTTACTAAAACGATCAAACATCTGTTTAAAGCGATCATAGGTCCCGATTCCCGGTTTCATCATCTTCGACAATGGACCTTTCTCGGTATGTTCTGGTGCAATTTTTAAATAACCGCCAACATGGTGTTGAACCAGTTCTTTGACATATTCAGGGTTCAATACCGCAAGGTCATAACGTAAGCCTGAACCAATCAGAATCTTTTTGATGCCTTTAAGCGAACGTGCTTTGCGATAAAGTTGAGTAAGTGGTGCATGGTCGGTATGTAAATTTTGACATACACCTGGATACACACAAGAAGGTTTACGACAGTTCTTTTCAATCTCAGGATCTTTACACTGCAAGCGATACATGTTTGCAGTTGGACCACCTAAATCTGAAATGATGCCTGTAAAACCTGGGGCTGTATCACGAATTTTTTCTACTTCACGTAAAATTGATTCTTCTGAACGGTTTTGAATAATACGACCTTCATGTTCGGTAATCGAACAGAATGTACAACCACCAAAACAACCACGCATGATATTTACAGAGAATTTGATCATATCAAATGCAGGGAAACGCGCTTCACCATAAGCTGGATGTGGTAGACGCGCATAAGGCAAGTCAAACACATAATCCATTTCTTCGGTGGTCAATGGAATCGGTGGTGCATTTAACCATACATCACGTTCACCATGCTTTTGTACCAATGCACGAGCATTCCCCGGATTGGTTTCAAGATGCAAGATGCGGTTGGTATGTGCATAAAGTACAGGATCCGTTGCCACTTCTTCAAAAGCAGGCAAACGAATCACAGCCAATTCACGCGGCGGTAATTTATGTTTAATCGCTTTGGATGTTGGCAGTAAACGTACAATCTGGGTATTCTCATCCAGTTGATCACCTTCACGAACAACAGGATTTGCCACCAATTCTTTTTGGAAATTTTGATATTGGGTTAAAGAATTTCCTTTGCCTTGTTCAATTTCACAACCATCTAAATCTTCAGTCATTACATATGGATTGATGATTGGGTCAACACGACCAATCGCATCAACATCATTCGATGCAATTTCAACAAACTTGGCTTTAGAAACACGATTAATTTTATTGACGATGAATGCAGTACCACGAACATCGGTGATTTCATGAATTTTTTCGCCTTTGGCAAGACGATGCATGACTTCAACAACAGACCGTTCACCATTGCCATACATCAATAAATCCGCTTTTGAATCCATCAGCACTGAACGACGAACTTTGTCTGACCAGTAATCATAATGTGCAATACGGCGTAATGATGCTTCGATACCGCCCAATAATACGGGTACATCAGGAAATGCTTCACGGCAACGCTGACAATATACAGTTGCTGCACGGTCAGGACGTTTATTGGGTAGATTATCTGGTGAATATGCATCATCAGAACGGATTTTACGGTCAGCCGTATAGCGGTTGATCATAGAATCCATATTACCCGCGGTCACACCCCATGCAATATTCGGTTTACCTAGCACTTTAAATGCTTCAGCAGAAGTCCAATCTGGTTGTGCAATAATCCCTACACGGAAACCCTGTGCTTCAAGCGTTCGGCCAATAATTCCTGAACAGAACGATGGATGATCGATATAAGCGTCACCACATACTAGGATAAAGTCACAACTATCCCAACCGAGTTGATCCATCTCCTCACGTGACATTGGCAAAAATGGTGCTGGTTCAAAGCACGATGCCCAATATTTGTCATAATCAAACAACGCAGTAGGCGCTGTCTGAGCAGTATAAGCGGTCGACATGATGAGTTTCTCGATTGGCAGTTGGCGATCGGGAGAGATCTAAAATGAAAGTTGATCATTTTACCATGAATTTTACTCATGTTGTTTGATTAAAAAGTAAACATTTCTTCTTGATCTTCTATTTAGTCTGTTATTGATAGCTTTTTAAGATGTTAAATGTATTCGTCATCCGTTATAAAAGGAAAATTTACCCATCAGGATGCATTGTTTAAAAGCGCAGAGAAATTGAATAGAAAAGCTTATTTAACGCTATGTAGATGCAGCTGCTCATACTTTTACCTGATCTTTATGCTGTGTTTGATTTAATTTTAAAGCCACCAATAGCCCGATACAAAGTACACAAGTCATCGTAACCGTTAGGCCAAACCATCCATATTTTTCCCAGACTAAACCACTACTGCTGCCCAAGAAACTTGAACCAAGATAATAACAAAATAGATAAAGCGAAGAGCCGACTGCACGATATTGTAAGGATTGTACTGATACCCAACTGCTTGATGTGGAATGGGCGGCAAAAAATGAGAAAGTAAAAATCAATAGGCCAATCAAAATCCCCCATAATGATGGAATCAGCATCATCCATAACCCCAGAATCATGCTTGAGAACATCACAATCAGCACTTTACCTCGTCCAAATTGACGACTCCAACTGGCTGCACGAGGCGAACTATAAATGCCAGATAAATAGGCTATCGAGATTAAACCAATCCATGTTTGTGACAATTCAAAAGGTTTTTCTAACAGATGATAACTCATGTAATTAAACACGGTCACAAAGCATCCCATCAGAATAAAACCTTCGACAAACAATAGTCTCAGCTTTGGGTCAGAAAGATTTTTTTTAAAGGATTCGATAAAACGTGTGAATTGAATGGGATAAGATTTAAAGTGTTTAGAGGCAGGTAAGGCTATGTAAAATGTAATCGCGATCAATAAATTAAGTAGACCAATAATCATCGTCGCAGTTTGCCAAGAGATATAATCCAGCAATACCCCTGCAATCAAACGCCCGCCCATTCCCCCTATTGCTGTCCCTGAAATATACAGCCCCATGGCAAAGCCAACATCTTTTTGTGCAATTTCTTCACCGATATAGGTCATTGCTACAGAAGCAACACCACTAACAGCCAAGCCAATCATCATACGTGTTGCAAGGAATATTTCCCAATACGGTAAAAACGAACTTAGCAATAATAAGCTTGCGGTGGAAAATAAAGAAATGGCCATGATCTGCTTACGACCATAACGATCTGAAATCAGTCCTGCAAAAAGAAGCCCTAAGGCTAAGGCAATGGTGGAAAATGAAAGCGGGAAACTGCTATGGGTTGGCGTAACATGAAAAAAACTTGCCAAAAACGGCATCATCGGCTGAACACAGTACAACGATGAAAATACAGCAAAGCCAGCTAAAAACAATGAAAGTAAAATTGCGATAAAAGGCCGAGTGCCATACTCAATATAAGCTGTAGATTCAGGTGCTTCAGACATAATTATTCCTCATGTCCGTTCAGTATACGCCTATTTTTAACTCTTGATAAAAGCTAAAGTTTTATTGCAGACAATACCCTGATGATTCAAGTCAGTTATGGATTTTAAATGTTTGATTTCGAATAAAATTAGACGAGAAAACGCAGAAATCAGAAAATAAAAAAGAGTGTATTTTTAATACACTCTTCTCGTAATTTTTCAATATATTGAAGTTAAATTTAACCAGCAAGAATCTTAAACTTTTCGTTCTTCAATATTTAGTGCATTGATTGCGAGTACCGCTTGAGTACGGTTCTGTACACCTAATTTACGGAAAATTGCCGTCACATGCGCTTTAATGGTCGCTTCCGAAACATCAAGTTCATAAGCAATTTGCTTATTCAATAAACCTTCTGCAACCATCATCAATACACGGAACTGTTGTGGTGTTAACGATTGAATACGTTCAGCTAAAGCTGTTTCATCTGCGGCACGCGGGTCAAAATTCATATTCGCTGCGGGTAAGTTTGGCGGTAACCAAATATCACCATCCAGCACTTGGCGAATTGCTTCCCCAATATGGCTTGGATGCGCAGATTTAGGAATATAGCCCATTGCGCCATGTGCAATTGCACGTTGAATAATGGACGCATCTTCGTGAGCAGAAACCACAATAATAGGAAGTGCAGGATACTGTGCACGAACATGTACCAATGCAGAGAAACCCGATGCGCCTGGCAGATTTAAATCCAACAAGACGAGATCTGGTTCTGGACCATTTTCCAAACGCTCATAAAATTCATTAACAGCCGCAGTTTCACTAATTTGAGCCTGTGGCAAACTATAACGAACCGCCTGAATTAACGCATGGCGAAACAGTGGATGATCATCAACGATTAAAATATTCATAAGCGAAGCGAGAGATCTCTAGCGCAGTTATTTCATTCTAACCGCACTATTGCTATTTAGGATACGTAAATATTAACGAATTTTTGAATAATTTGTCGGCTTTAATTAAAATTCCCTACAATCTTTAGGTCATTTATCGAAATTAAGATTTAAATATCACTTTTAAATATAAAATAAACAGTTAAAAATGAATTACTTATTCGTTTTAAGAATATTATTTAACTTCAAATACTTAAAAGACGAAATCGTGCATTATTCAAAGGCTTTCTGGTTTATCTTAAAAACAGATAACCAATCTGTTTTTCATTATTTTACAGCGCTTCGTCAAATATAGATTAATGAATGGCATTCCGAGATTCAATTTATTAGGTTGCCAACATGTCTATTTATACTCAACAAAAACCATTAAATATTGTTGCTGTTTCAGGGGGATTAAATAACCCTTCAAAAACCGAAAGTTTAGTGCAAGCGATTTTAGATGAGCTGGGTCAGGCAACACCGATTCATGTTCATTTTATTAAATTCAGTGAAATAGGCCATTTGTTAGGGGGCGCAATTTATCGCAACCAACTGCCACAACGTGTTCAAGATGACTTAGCTGCCGTAGAAGCAGCAGATGCGCTCATCGTGGGAACACCTGTTTATCGTGCATCATTTACTGGTTTATTTAAACATTTCTTTGATTTTGTTGAACAAACAGCGCTAGTCGATGTTCCTGTATTGCTTGCTGCATCGGGTGGTAGTGACCGTCATGCTTTAGTTCTAGAGCATCAGTTACGTCCATTATTTAGCTTCTTTCAAGCGCAAACGCTGCCTATTGGTGTCTATGCAACAGATCGTGACTTCACACCTGAGTACACCATTAAAAGTGAACACATCCAAGACCGTATCACTTTAGCCGTCGCACGGGCATTGCCAATTTTAGAATGGGCGCCTGCAAAAGGTCAGCGAGCAGAAGTGGTGAAAGCCAAAACAGAACAAGCCAATCAAAATTTAGGCATCAACAAACAGATTGAGCAAGATGATGTGCTTCCTTCCGCGGCGATACCAGACTTGGATGCGGCAGAGTCTCGTCTACATGCAAAATCCAAAACACCACAATCACAGGTTGCTTAAGCGCAACCTTGTTATGAATAAATCATAAAAAATTGAGGGTTATGATATGTCACAGTTTTCATCGAATAATGGTCAAGCAATTCGATTTGCCTATTGGGTTCCCAATGTCAGTGGCGGCTTAGTGGTCAGTAATATTGAACAACGTACAGACTGGAGCTATGACTACAATGTCCGTTTGGCACAAGCTGCCGAAAAAAGTGGTTTTGAATATGCCCTCACTCAAATTCGTTTTACCGCAGGGTATGGCGCTGAAAATCAACATGAATCTGTGAGTTTTAGTCATGCACTTTTAGCCAAGACTGAAAAATTAAAAGTAATTGCAGCAATTCTTCCGGGACCATGGAAACCTGTTTTAGCCGCAAAACAGTTGGCGACCATAGATTATCTGACCAATGGGCGTATTGCGATTAATGTAGTAAGTGGTTGGTTCCGTGGCGAGTTTGATGCTATTGGTGAGCCATGGCCTGAACATGATGAACGCTATGTTCGCTCAGAAGAGTTTATTCGTACGTTAAAAGGTATTTGGACAACAGATAACTATAGTTTTGATGGTAAATATTATCAGTTTAAAGACTACACTTTAAAACCAAAGCCTTTGCAAAAACCCCATATTGAAGTATTCCAAGGTGGAAGTTCACGTGCTGCACGTGACATGGCTTCGCGTGTTTCAGATTGGTACTTTACCAATGGCAATACACCTGAGGAACTAAAGAAACAAATCGATGATATTCGTGAAAAAGCCAAGCTAAATAATCACTCAGTCAAAATTGGGGTCAATGCTTTTATCATTGCTCGTGACACTGAAGAAGAAGCAAAAGCTGTTCTACAAGAGATTATTGACCAAGCCAATGTTGAAGCAGTCAATGCCTTTGGCGATGCAACCCGTGAAGCGGGCGCAGCATCTAAAGAAGGTGAAGGTAACTGGGCAAAATCAACCTTTGAAGACTTGGTGCAATATAATGATGGCTTTAAAACCAATCTGATTGGTACACCGCAACAAATTGCTGAACGTATTGTTGAACTCAAAAATGTAGGCGTAGATCTGGTGTTATCTGGCTTTTTACATTTCATCGAAGAAGTTGAATATTTCGGTGAAAAGGTCTTGCCTTTGGTTCGTCAAATTGAAGAAGCGCAAAAAGATCAAATTACTGCAAAATCAGCTTAAGGCCTATCTCTTCATCGATGGTGCTGTGAAAACAACAATAAATAACTAAAACAGCTTTGCAGCTTTCCCTCTTGACTCGGCTTGAGGGATTTTTTTTAGAATAAATAAAAAGCATTTATAAAAAATAGAATCGTATAAATCAGTACAATTATCCTTACATACATTAGCCAACTTTTGTTTTATTGAGTGTATTTGTTCTATACATATACTCAACAACCGCAATCTTGGAAAAAATTTCTTTCAACCTTAAAATACGCCCTTTTTGTAGCATAGATGGAAAAAGTAGGTATGGTAGTTTTAAATAAAACAAAAACGATATTTTGCGTCCTCATCGGTAGTATGAGCTTGACGACTTATGTAAATGCCAACGAGATACCTGCAACGTCTATAAAGGTTGAAACTGCGATGAATACTGCATTTCAGCCATTAATGAAAACTTATGCAGTGCCCGGTATGGCAATAGGTGTTTTGTATAACGGAAAAAGTTATGAAAAATACTACGGCGTACAATCACTTGCGAATGCGAAAGCCGTAAATAAAAATACCCTTTTTGAATTAGGCTCAGTCAGTAAGATATTTACTGCAACAGCAGGTACTTATGCACAAAATTTAGGCAAAATTTCTCTTCAAGACCATCCTGGTAAATATATACCCGCATTAAAAAACTCAGACATTAATCAAGTCACACTCTTAGAATTGGCCACCTACACCAGTGGTAATCTTCCATTGCAATTTCCTGATCAAATAAAAACAGATGCACAAACACTTAAATATTTTCAAGATTGGAAAGTCAAAAAACCGATTGGTCAATTTCGACAATATTCTAATCCAAGCATAGGGCTATTCGGTGAAGCGACCGCTAAAGCCATGAACATGCCTTTTAGCGCTTTATTAGAACAAGTGATTTTCCCCAAGCTAGAACTCCAACATACTTATGTCCAAGTTCCTAAAGCACAACAAGGCAACTATGCCTTTGGTTATGATCAAAATAATCACCCGCTTCGGGTCACTGCTGGCGCTTTTGATGCGCAAGCCTATGGGGTGAAATCTAGCCTACCTGACATGCTAAATTTTTTAAATTTAAACTTAAATCCAGATCAAGCCAAAGCAGCGATTAAACCTGCAATTCTAGCGACACATACTGGTTACTTTAAAATGGGTGATATGACCCAAGCCCTTGGCTGGGAATCGTTCAGCTACCCAGCAACATTAAACACACTATTAGAAAGCAATTCTGATCGGGTTGTGATGCAATCTAACCCTGTTGAAAAAACCCTCGTGAAGACTGGTTCAAGAGTCTTTCATAAAACTGGCTCTACCAATGGTTTTGGGACCTATGTTATTTATATTCCACAAGAGAACTTTGGCTTGGTGATGTTAATGAATAAAAAAATTCCCAATGCTGAGCGAATTAAGGCAGCGTATGAAGTGCTCAATAGCTTAAAGCAAAAATCCAATCCTTGATGCTGAAACACATCAGATCGGGCTAGGCTTTAGCTTTGTGCATTGTTAGATCATTCATGTTGTATCTATTGCATGGCAATATAATTGTCGCTGTTGGTAGGGGTATAACAGCTACCCCTTATCCAACACAGTTTTTTTCAATCTAAGCTATGGCAATACCAACGCTAAAGCGCTAGGAATGAACGTCTATAAAATGTCATCGGTCGGCTTAGGTTCAAGCGTAAAAACTTGGATCAGGCACTTTTCCAGTCAATACCCATTCCCCTACTTCCTGATACTTATAATCAATCGGATCATGCAAAGTCTGAGTACGGACATTTCGCCAAAAACGATCTAAATTCAATTTGGCTGTTGTCGCTCTAGCACCCATTACTTGAAAAATATTCTGTGTTATAAACAATGAGCTATTGGTTGCAGCAATTTTTGCAGTCGCAATAGCAATTGAGACTTCACCACGTTGTTCTGCTGTTAATTGCTCACCAATATTCCAAGCCGTTTGCAATGCTGCAATGGCTTTATCGGCAAGTAAACGTACACTTTCAAGCTGTACATAAAACTCAGCAAAATGCTTCTGGGTAAATGGATCATTCACCGCATTTTCAGCCAAAGACGTTGACCATGCTTTCTGACTTTGTATTGTTTGTCTTGCAAGGTCAAAGGCACCTTCAGCAACGCCTAAAAACAGATGCACAAAAATCAATTGCGCGATCAAAGGTCGTAAACTGGAGTAAGGTGTACTTAATGGTCCTGGATTTAACAATAACTCATCTTTGTGAATTTTGACCTGTTCAAAATGACTGGTACCGCTATCTGTTTGGCGCTGCCCCATATTATTCCAATCGCCTAAAAAACTGACCCCTTCTCGACGTGTTGGGATCACAGCTATCAGTAATTTTCCAGCATCATTAAAGCCCGAACAAAGCAGTATGTCTGAATCTATTGATCCTGAGCAAAAGCTTTTATCACCATGAAAAATAAAGTCGTTCTCAGTGAGTTGTTGTACCTTCGTGCGCTGATCTAAAGGGTTTAAAGTATTGCCCCAAAACAAGTTATTGCGGGCGGTGTGTTCAAACCATGACGAATATTGTTCAGGCTGAGCAAATAACTGCACAGTGGCGATTAGTAAATGATGAAAGCCATATACATGTGCTAAGGAACTATCGACTTGTGCAATACTTTGAATGGTCTGGAAAATTGTTTTCCAGTTTGCTCCTTGCCCGCCATATTGTTGTGGAATAGACAGTCCCAATAAGCCACTTTGCCGAATCAAATCCCGTTCCAGCTTCGGATTACCACCTGCTTTATCACGCTCAGCAGCAGTCTGCGCAAATTGTTCTGCCAATTGCTTTGCCGTTGCTAAAGCAGAAAGGTTTAACGCCTGTTGAGGTGCATTCATCATATTTACTCTTATTCCCAGTGCCTTGAGCTTATCAAATCAAGTAAGATTTCCTTATCTCAATGCCTGCATTACTTATTCTGTGGTTTGAAAATCAATAACAAAAAATACCGCTAGAATTTCTCTAACGGTATTCAACCTTTGGCTAGCAAAATCAAGAGACTTCAATCACTAAGAATTGGCATTAACCTCTGTAATCAACTGATCTACCACACCGGGATCAGCCAAAGTAGAAGTATCGCCTAAACTATCTAACTCATTGGCAGCAATTTTTCTTAAAATACGTCGCATGATTTTTCCAGAACGGGTTTTTGGCAAAGCAGGTGCCCAATAAATTGCATCAGGTGTTGCCACAGGTCCCAGCACTTTACGTACCCAATTGACCAATTCTTTACGTAATTCTTCAGTTTCAGCTTCACCCGCCTGCAAGGTCACATAGGCCGCTATGCCTTGCCCTTTAATCTCATGTGGCATACCAACAACTGCAGATTCAGCGACTTTTGCATGCGCAACCAAGGCACTTTCAATTTCAGCAGTGCCCAAACGGTGGCCCGAAACATTCAAGACATCATCTACACGACCCGTAATCCAGTAATAACCATCTTTATCACGACGCGCACCATCACCAGTAAAATAACTGCCTGGATAGGTTGAGAAATACGCTTCAATAAATCGCTCAGGATCGCCCCAAATGGTCCGCATTTGCCCCGGCCAAGAATTCTTAATAATCAAATTGCCTTCTGCTTCACCTTCAAGTTCTTGACCCTCAGCATCAACCAATGCTGGTTGTACGCCAAACAATGGACGAGTGGCCGAACCCGGTTTAAGTGGGGTTGCACCCGGCAGTGGAGAAATTAAAATACCGCCTGTTTCAGTTTGCCACCATGTATCCACAATTGGACAACGGCTTTCACCCACAACGGTATAGTACCAATTCCATGCTTCTGGATTAATCGGCTCACCAACGGTACCCAATAGACGCAAACTGCTACGGTCACTTTCACGCACAAAAGCATCGCCCTCACGCATCATCGCGCGGATCGCTGTTGGTGCAGTATAGAGAATGGTAATGTTATGCTTATCTACAATATGCCCTGTGCGTGCCCATGTTGGATATTGTGGGATACCTTCGGACATGACCGTGGTTGTACCATTGGATAATGGTCCATAAAGCACATAAGAATGCCCCGTAATCCAACCCACATCTGCGGTACACCAGAACACATCATCTTGTTTAATATCAAAAACTTCACGGAAAGTTGAATTGACATAAGTTAAATAACCACCCGTAGTATGTAACACTCCTTTAGGCTTTCCTGTTGATCCAGACGTATATAAAATAAATAAAGGATCTTCGGCATTCATCGGTTCTGGCGGACAGATATCTGTGACCGTCATAATTTCCATGTGATACCACAGGTCACGCCCCTCCTGCATTGTTATTGGATGGCCTGTTCGATGCACCACAATCATTTTTTCAACGGAAGTGGTTCCATCCAGCGCCAATGCTGCATCTACATTCTCTTTTAAAGGAATCGTTTTACCACCACGCATACCTTGGTCAGCGGTAATCACCAATTTAGCTTGACTGTCGTCTATCCGACTTGCCAATGAGTCTGGAGAGAATCCACCAAATACCACACAATGCACTGCCCCTATTCGGGTACATGCCAGCATGGCAATCGCCGCTTCAGGGATCATCGGCATATACAAAATGACTCGATCACCTTTCCCGATTCCATTTTTCTTTAAGACATTGGCAAAACGACACACTTCATCATGCAGTTCTTCAAAAGAAATGATTTTATGGCGAGATGGATGATCCCCCTCCCAAATAATTGCAGGTTTCAGTGGGTGTTCTTTTAAATGACGATCTAAACAGTTGGCACTGACATTCAGTTGCCCATCTGCAAACCATTCAATTTTAAAATTATCTTTGTCGTAGCTGGTATTTTTTACTTGAGTAAATGGCTTAATCCAGTCCAATTTCTTTGCAGCTTCTGCCCAAAACTCATCTGGATGCTCGACTGACTGTTGATAACGTTCAAAGTATTCTTGTTCATTAGTCCTTGCTGTTTTAACAAATTGTTCTGGAACTGGATAGACTTCATTCATATTCTGCTTCCTTGATTTGCCACCTCATCACGAGATGTATGCCTACGTTCTTGATTTTATTTGCTGCATGTGTTCAGTATTACGATAGCGCATTTCGGTTAACAATTGTGCTTTGGTCGTAGACACGGGGGTCACTTTAACCATCGGAAAATCTTAAGTCATTTGCCAAAATATTCGAATTTTCAATATCTATGGAGTTTTTTTGATCTTATAATTTGTAGTCAGAAGTGCATATGGTTTTTTTCAGAAAAAAACATTTCCTTACCGAACTCATTCAACTGGACGCGATCGCCATGCAAATACAAGAATCGTCGACTTTTTTTTCAAAGCATCAAGTATCACCAGTAGATCATCCCCTTTCTACTCAAGGCCGCTTTAATCGTTTGAGTTATATTGCTTGGTTTGGATTTTTGCATCTCATTTTTACCATTGCATTGCTTGTCCTCGGTCTAGTCTTTGGCATTGTGAATTTACATTCACTGCAATTCAGCCAACATGCGATAAATTCGATTTCAGGATTAGGACAGTTCACTTACCTCGCACTCAGCTGTCTTTATTTATATGGAATGATGGTTGTGATTATTCGCAGGCTGCATGATCGTAATAAATCTGGTTGGTTTATTCTGTTATTGCTGATTCCCATTGTGCAATTCTTGATGCTGCTGTATTTACTCCTTGCACGTGGTTGTAATCGCGCCAATCGTTTTGGTCACCCACGCCCATCAACTTTTATTGAAAAATTAATGGCTTGGCTGATGCTAATAGGCTTTATCATCAGCTTAGTTAGCTCTATAAGTGTGGTGTCATTTATGATTGGGACTGGAGAAATTGAAAATCCAACAACAATCATTGAAAAAGGGACTAAATATTTTTAAGGAGAATTAATCCTTAATGATGCCTTAACATGAGTTGAATATTGATTCACAAATATTATTTTTATTTGTTCGTCATAAGAAAAACTGTAATCAAAGCTTAACTTCTTTGAAATTTCAGGCAAAATATGCCAATTATTTTATTGGACATGATTGTGGCTGAAGAAGCAAATGCATTGAGTACCGTTGCGCAAGACACGACTCAATTGATCCATTCTGCAGGCGAAAAAACTGCACAAACAGTGATTCAACATACTGAAAAATATAAAGATGCATACTCAACCATCGACAAGTTTGTTGATGGTTTTTGGGAGCGTATGCCATATTTATGTATTGCGCTGATCGTCATCACTATTTTCTGGTTGTTGTCTAAGCTTTTTAAATTCTTTGTCCGTAGAACACTCGAAAACCGTACTTATACTCGCCAAAATTTAGTTCTGGTACTGAATCGTGTCGGCAGTACCGCAATTATCTTTTTTGGTTTCTTAATTGCCATGGTTATCGCAATTCCAGGCTTTACTCCTGCTCAACTGATGAGTGCTTTGGGGATTGGTTCGGTCGCGATTGGTTTTGCATTTAAAGATATTTTCCAAAATCTACTTTCTGGAATTTTGATTCTTTTGGGTGAACCGTTCAAGATTGGTGATGACATCATTGTCAACAATATGGAAGGTACTGTCGAAGATATTCAAATTCGTGCAACTTTTTTACGTTCCCCTGATGGACGACGTATCGTGATTCCAAACGCAACTGTGTATACCAGTGCCGTGACGGTAAATACCGCTTACCAACGCCGTCGTTGTGAGTTTGTGGTTGGGATTGGTTATGAAGATGATGTACAGAAAGCCAAAGACATTATTCTTAAATTGCTTGATAAAGATCAACGTATTTTAAGCCAGCCGGGCTTTACTGTGAATGTTTCTGCTTTGGCGGATTTCTCTGTCAATTTAACCGTTCGTTGGTGGGTAGATACCACGCAAGTGGTTACTGCGGCTTCGATCAGTGAAATTCAAGAACGTGTGCTTGAAGCCTTTGCGGATAATAATATTTCGATTCCTTATCCTGTTCAGGAAGTCAAAGTCTACCGCGGTGATCCATCAGCGGATGACATCGAATCAGCTCGTGCTAAATAAGCGCCCCAATACATAAGGGATCGCGGTTTCAGTACGCAAAATACGGTTGCCTAAGCTCACTGCTTGGCAGCCGTTTTTTATCAGTAAATCCACCTCATAAGGTATAAAACCCCCTTCAGGTCCAATGATCACAGTACATGAATGATCGATAGCAAATGGCATTTTCTGTTCAGTATACGGATGCGCCACATAAGCAGGATTTTGTGGCGTAATGAAGCTAGGTAAGACATCTTCAACAAAGGGTTTAAAGCGTTTGTAAAGTTCAATTTGAGGAGCGATGGTATCCCCCGCCTGTTCTAATCCCAAGGTAATGTAATGATCAATTTGCTGTAAAAAAGGGCTTTGCCAATAACTTTTATCAACGCGATAACTATGAATCAAAATTAATTTTTCTACCCCCAGTGTCACCGCATCCATAATTAAGCGGCGTAACACTTTGGGGCGTGGTAATGCCACAATTAAAGTTACGGGCAATTTTGCTGGAACAGGCTCTTCTTGAATCGGTCGAAGTAAAATCGTATGTTCTGAAATATCAACAATTTCAGTTAAATAACGACTGGCACCCCGAACGCCAACCTTAAGCGTATCTCCAACTTTGGCAGCAAGATGCGTGTGCAAATGTTCAACTTGCCTTTTTGAACTGATTGTCCAAGTTTCAGCTTGTGTTTGACGAGGATCAAGAAGGACGATGTTCATAAAAAATTCTGGTTCTTTTTACTTTTAGCTGATGGTGTTTATTCATCAACAATGTATAAATTATAAATACTGATCAATCACTGCAATATGTTTGTATAAAGAACCCTGATTACGCTTTAAAACATCAATCGCATGCTGGCTTAATTGCTGGGCAAAAGCTTGATCTTCCAAACAGCGCACCAATAACTGAACCACCTCATCAACAGTTTGCCCCACTTTTAAGGCATCTGCCTGTAAGAACTCATCCACAATGGCTTGAAAATTAAAATAATGCGGTCCAATCACGGTGGGTACATCTAAAACCATAGCTTCTAAAATATTATGTCCACCACCGGGTTCATTTAACGACCCACCAACAAAACATGCCTGACTCAATGCATACCACAGCCACATTTCACCCATACTGTCTGCCAAATAGACTTGGGTATTCGACTCGATTACTTGCTCTAAACTACGGCGCTGTGTGGTTAAATTTAAACTTTGTGCAGCAGCAAAAACCTCATCAAAACGTTCAGGATGGCGCGGGACAACGATCAACAACCAATCTGGATATTGTTCTAAATAGGTTTTAAATGCGAGAAATAATTTTTCTTCTTCAGGTGCATGTGTACTGGCGATAGTAATGATTTTTCGATTTGCTAAGTTCCAGTCCTGCTGCAACTGTTGTGCTTTATGGATAAATTGTTCAGGTGCAGAAATATCAAATTTAATACTTCCAAGTACTTGTGTTTTATCTTGCGGCATACCCAGATCAATAAAGCGTTGCTGCGTTGCAACATCTTGCGCCAATAACTGATCTAATTTCTGTAGCATTGGACGGGTCAGGCTTGGAACTTTAGCATAGCCTTTGGCAGATTTTTCTGAAAGCCGTGCATTCACTAAAATACAAGGCACTTTAAACTGTTGAGCTTGGTCAATAAGATTTGGCCATAGTTCAGTTTCAACCAAAATCAGTAATTTGGGTTGGTATTTCTGATAAAAATCAGCAACTAAATAGCGCTGATCAGCAGGCAAATATACCGCTTGAAATAATGCTTGATAAGGTGCTTTTAAGAATAACGATTTGGCACGTGCTTGGCCTGTTTTTGTCGTATTGGTGACTAAAACAGCATGACCTGCTTTTAAATAATGTTCGATTAAAGGCTGAGCAGCATTGGTTTCTCCGACTGAAACACAATGAAACCAAATGGCATGCTGATTCTTTACATCTTGAAAGGGGCCAAAGCGCTCAAGACATTCTTGTTGGTATTCTGCGCTATCTTTCGCACGTTTTTTGATACGCCATTGATACAAAGGCTTAACGATTTTAAGTGCTGTGTTATACCAAAAAGGAGTAGCCAAACAGAATGTCTCAATATAGATGAATGGGCAAATATAACAGAGCCATATTCAGTTGTTAATGAATAATATTTAACGATTTGTTGTCAGCAAGGTAGTCGACCGCATGCTAGAGCAAATCTGATCCATCAACCAGCAACAACGCTAGCAAAACTTGGCTTTACAGGGATGAAAAAACGCTTATTGGTAAAAGGTAGTGTTGTACGCCTTAACCAATGGCGATATCCATGCCATGTACAATAGATATGCCTTGTAAGAGTCAACGATACAAAAAGAAAACTGGTTAAATTTATCTGAGTTGTGGATGTGAATGGGTATTCCATTCACATCCAGAGAAAATACAGTCTTTGTTTTATCCCAAAGCAGGATAATCAATATAGCCTTCCGCAGTTTGTGAACCAATCATATTTTCAAACACCAATTCATTTAAAGGTGCGTCTTGAATCAAACGTTCATACAAATCAGGATTGGCAATATAAGCTTTACCGAAAGACACCGCATCTGCTTGACCTGATGCCAAGAGTTTGATGGCATCTTCACGACTTAAACGCATATTAGCAATATATGGCACACCGTTTGAACGTCGCTTCATATATTCGCTGATACTGTCATCGGCTAAATATTCACGTGTAAAGAAGAACGCAATTTTACGTTTACCTAATTGTTCCAAGACATAACCAAATGTTTCACGTGGATCAGCATCCCCCATATCATGCTCATCACCGCGAGGCGCTAAATGTATGCCCACTCGGCCTGCACCCCATACTTCAATTAAAGCATCCATCACTTCAAGTAAAAGACGTGCGCGGTTTTCAACAGAACCACCATATTCATCTTCACGGTGATTGGTTGAACTTTGTAAGAACTGATCAATCAGGTAGCCGTTGGCAGCATGTAATTCAACGCCATCAAAACCAGCCGTCTTGGCTTTAATTGCAGCTTGTTTAAACTGTTCGGTGATGTTATGAATTTCAGAGATTTCCAAAGGTCGTGGCACAACATAGTCACGTTTTGGACGTAATAAGCTGACTTGTCCTGCTTGTTGTATTGCACTTGCAGATACAGGCGTTTCCCCATCGAGTAAATCTGGATGTGAGACACGTCCCACATGCCATAACTGCGCCACAATCAAACCACCTTGGTCATGAACCGCTTGGGTTACAGACTTCCAGCCCTCAACTTGCGCATCGGTAAATAGCCCTGGTGTATTTAAATAACCATTGGCTTGTTCTGAAATCACTGTTGCTTCAGAAATGATTAAACCTGCACTGGCACGCTGTGCATAGTGCTCAGCCATGATTGCCGTGGGTACCCGATCAGCGGTAGCACGGCTACGGGTTAAAGGCGCCATCACGACACGATTTTTTAAATGTAAATCGCCAAGTACAAGGGGAGAGTTAAGTTCAGCCATATTTGCCTCATCACTCGCTTTCTGATTGAAATCAGGCGTTAAAGCGAGTTTTGTAGATAATCAATATATTGCTGAATTAAAGCTTCATTACGCGAGAAATATGACCATTGACCATATTTCTCGGCCTGAATTAATCCTGACTGTTGCAAAACAGACAAATGATTTGACATCGTAGATTGAGAGACCTTACCGAGCTTCTCGATATTCCCTGCACACACACCACGACCAAAGCCACCGCACTGCTCTTCCGACAAATATTGTTGTGGCTTCTTGAGCCATTCCAAAATCTGTCGGCGAGTCGGATTCGCTAATGCTTTAGAAATTAAATCAATATCCATCTTAGACACATTCAATTCAGAGCAAAGCTCCATTCAGCATCTTTGCATCCAATATATCGCATTTTTTCGATTTTAATATCGATTTTTTTAGATATATTGCAAAAATACAGATAAAGCTTTGCTTTTGTTAAAAATTTAAATTAAAGACCTTGTTTTAAGCTGGCTTCAATAAATTTATCTAGATCGCCATCCAATACTGCACCCGTGTTCGAGTTCTCAACACCAGTACGCAAATCTTTAATACGAGAGTCATCCAGTACATATGAACGAATCTGACTGCCCCAGCCAATATCCGATTTTGAATCTTCAAGTGCTTGAGCAGCTTCATTACGTTTACTCATTTCCAATTCGTACAATTTTGCACGTAATTGTTTCCAAGCATGATCACGGTTTGCATGTTGTGAACGCTGGTTCTGACATGCCACCACAATCCCAGTTGGTGCGTGAGTCAAACGTACTGCTGAGTCAGTTTTGTTAATATGCTGGCCGCCTGCACCAGATGCACGATATGTATCTGTACGCACGTCAGCAGGATTAATATCAATTTCAATATTATCGTCCACTTCAGGAGATACAAATACTGCCGAGAATGAGGTATGACGGCGATTACCTGAGTCAAATGGTGACTTACGCACTAAACGGTGTACGCCAGATTCGGTACGTAACCAACCATAAGCATACTCGCCTTCAACACGGATTGTTGCAGATTTAATCCCTGCAACATCACCATCTGATTCTTCCATCAATTCTGCTTTAAAGCCATGACGTTCGATCCAACGCATATACATACGTAACAGCATTGAAGCCCAATCTTGTGCTTCAGTACCGCCTGAACCAGCTTGAATTTCCACATAACATGGATTTGGGTCCATTGGATTACTAAACATACGACGGAATTCAAGTTTTGCTAACTCTTCTTCCGCTGCAGTCAATTCCGACTGAACATCTGCCAATAAGCTTTCATCATCTGCTTCAACAGCAAGATCAAGCATGGCTTGTGCATCATCAAGCTGTGTCGCCAAGCCTTCTAAAACGTTGATCACGTTTTCAAGCTCGCCTTTTTCTTTTGCCATCGCCTGAGCACGGCTTTGATCATTCCAGATCGCTGGATCTTCTAACTCGCGGAGAACCTCTTCTAAACGCTCTTTCTTTAGATCGTAGTCAAAGATACCCCCGTAGTGTTAGACCACGGTCATTTAAGTCTTTTAGCTGAACTAGATAAGGATTAATTTCCACGAGTTTTAATCTCACATTTGACGTCTTTTAATTCGCACGCATTCTACCACAGAGTGGAAAAAGTTGAGATATGGCATTTTATAGATCAATCTACAGCTCAAAAATGCTGTAACAAGAGAAGTAAGATGAATTACTTTTTTGCAATCAGAAAGATCGTCTTATCGTAGTCAAAGCTTGTGTTTATAAATTCTACACTTGATCATTTGCTTAAGAGTATTTTAATTTCTGAAAGCTTTTTTATTACAAATTATGTCCAACCCTTACTCAAAGCGTACCAATATCCACACTATCTACACAATTTTAATAAAACAACACATAAGTTTTATACATTTATTTTCAATAACTTAAATTAAAATTGTTACATAAACTCACTAATATTACATTCCGGTTACCATAGCATGGTTGACGATTTTTATATTTGCCCTAGACTCAAAATTGTAACTAAACATGTATAAATCAATCAATTCTTCATAGGGGCGAATTCCATGAAAAAATTAGCAATCGCATCTGCAATCTTTTCCGTAGCCGCTTTAACTGGCACTGCACATGCTTACCAAGCCGAAGTTGGTGGTTCATATACATATAATGATCCAGATAATTTTGATGCAACTCATAGCTTTGGTGTAGATGGTACTTATTATTTCAAACCAGTACAAACTCGTAATTCACCACTTAATGAGGCTGCATTCTTAGATCGCGCAAGTAATGTAAAAGCCAATGTAAATTATGCCAAAAATGATGGTGTAAAAGACAGCCAATATGGTGCGGGTCTTGAATACTATGTACCTAACTCAGACTTCTATGTAAGTGGTCGTGTAGGTCGTGATGAACTTGAAGTTGATAACACCAACATCGACAATAAAGTAACGACTTATGGCGCTGAAGTCGGTTATTTACCAGCTCCTGGTTTATTACTTGCACTTGGTGTAACGGGTTATGATGTTAAAAATGGTGATGATGGCGCAGACCCAACTGTACGTGCTAAATATGTAACCAAAGTAGGTCAATATGACGCTAACTTTGAAGCTTTTGGTGCATTCGGGGACTTGGATGAGTACAAAGTACGTGGTGACTTGTATTTAGATAAGACTTTAAGTGTAGGTGCTGACTACTACAACAATGATTTAACTGATCGTGATGAATGGGGTATTTCTGCGAAGAAATTCTTTAATCAAAACGTTAGCTTAGAAGGTCGTGTAGGTTTTGGTGATGACTACAACACTTACGGCGTTCGTGCTGGATACCGTTTCTAAGTTTAAATCCAATTAGCAATCGCTCTTTTGGAGCAACAAAAGCCAGTCAATTGACTGGCTTTTTTATATCTGTATACATCATTAAGTAAATACGTTTTATTAAATTTGTAGTAAATGTCAGAATATTAAAATTCTTTTAAACACTTCTAAAAATTGTCTTCATCAAACCGATCTTGATCTATCTTATAAATATTAAAGCTTCTTTCAACCTGAACACCTAAACCAAATTCAATCATTAAAGAAGTCAATTTATCTCCATCAATTAAAACAATTCCCGATTTCTTTGCAGATTCAACAGCCTCCTTACTAAAATTTGAGGTTGTAATAAACACCCCTTTTTTAGCGACTTGATCTGCTAAAGCGCCTTTAAATTGTTGAATATCTGGTCGTCCAACAGTGTTTTTCCAACGTTTGGCTTGAATATAAATTTTATCTAGACCTAAACGATCTTCACTAATAATTCCATCAATCCCGCCGTCACTTGTTTTACCAATGGCTTGGGCCGCATCTTGATGTGAGCCGCCATAGCCCATAGCAACCAGTAAATCGACAACTAATCTTTCAAAAAAATATGGATTTTTTGTCTGAATCAAATTCAATAAATCATCTTTTAAATTGGTAAGTAGCATTTCATTAATTCTTTGTAATGATTCCTCAGGTGTTTCAATATCATCATTTTCTTCAATACAAATAATCTTTTCTTTATTCTGCCTTATTTTTGTTGGAACCTTGAACTCACGAAAACTTTCATAACGCATTAAAAAATTATTATCTATTTTATCTAATATATTTAAATCTAATTTTTTCGCTTCTTCAGATAATTCACACACCCCCCAATCAGGCTGATTAACTAAGCCTGCTTTAACCAAATATGTTTTGGCCCATCCCACACGATCATAAAAAACTGTTCTTTTCCCACTCGGAATCATTTGATTTAATTCATCTGTAGTCAAATTTGATTGTTCTGCCAACAATTTACCAACTTGACTAATTTGGATCGCTTGCCCTTGCGTATTGAGGAGTTTCAATAGTGGTAGCATTAATTCCTGATGATTAGGCAAAGACATTCTATTTCTCTTAATATTTTTTGCTTTAAATAATTCAAGTATAAAAGAAAAAGAGCGCCTAAGCGCTCTTTTTAAAAGGAAATCTGGATAGAAATCCCTAACTGCCGCGGGCACGGCCCTTGGCGTAATTCAGGCAAGAAGCTTCGCTTCTTGAAATCCCTGAATTACTCCCATTCAATTGTTGCTGGTGGTTTAGAAGAAACGTCATACACCACACGAGAAACATCTTTAATTTCATTCATGATACGTGTCGAGATTTTATCAACCAACTCATATGGAAGATGAGCAAAACGAGCTGTCATAAAGTCAACAGTTTCCACGGCACGAAGTGCAATGACCCATGCATAACGACGGCCATCACCCACAACACCCACCGATTTTACTGGTTGGAATACTGCAAATGCTTGTGCAGTTTTATCATACCAACCACTTGCACGAAGCTCTTGCATAAAGATGTCATCAGCAAGACGAAGAATATCAGCATATTCTTTTTTCACTTCACCCAAGATGCGCACGCCCAAACCTGGACCTGGGAATGGATGACGATAAAGCATTTCATGTGGTAAACCTAAAGTTGTACCTAAACGACGTACTTCATCTTTAAATAGGTCACGAATTGGCTCAACCAATTCAAATGCTAAATCTTCTGGTAAACCACCCACATTATGGTGTGATTTAATCACATGCGCTTTACCATTTTTAGTTGCCGCAGACTCAATCACGTCAGGGTAAATCGTACCTTGCGCAAGGAAGTTTACGCCATCAAGCTTACGCGCTTCTTCAGCAAAAACTTCGATGAATTCACGACCAATGATTTTACGTTTTTTCTCAGGATCAACTTCGCCTGCAAGTGCAGATAAGAAACGTTCTTCTGCATCAGCACGAATCACACGGATCCCCATGTTTTTCGCAAACATGTCCATCACTTGCTCACCTTCGTTTAAACGAAGTAAGCCATTGTCTACAAATACACAGGTCAGTTGGTCACCGATTGCTTTATGCAACAATGCTGCAACTACAGATGAGTCAACACCACCTGAAAGACCTAAAAGAACTTTTTGATCACCAATTTGTTCACGTAATTGTTCAACACGTAAATCAATAATGTTTTCAGAATTCCAAAGATTACGACAACCACAAATGCTGTGAACGAAGTTAGACAGTAACTCTGCGCCTTTGGCAGTATGTGTCACTTCTGGGTGGAATTGCACCCCGTAGAAACGGCGCGTTTCATCACTCACTGCAGCAAATGGGCAGCTTGGTGTGCTTGCAGTCACTTTAAAGCCTGCTGGAATCGCAGAAACTTTGTCACCGTGGCTCATCCAAACATTGAGTTTGTCATCACCATCATTTAAATCACCAAGCAATTGATCACGTACTAAAACGTCAACTGCTGCATAACCAAATTCATGTACAGTACCTGGCTCTACTTTACCGCCAAGTTGTTCTGACATGGTTTGCAGACCATAGCAGATCCCCAATACAGGTACACCCAAGTTGAACACAACTTCTGGCGCACGTGGACTACCTTCCTCATGCACACTTTCAGGACCACCAGACAAGATGATACCGTTCGGATTAAACGCGCGAATGTCTTCTTCAGACATATCAAAAGCATACATTTCAGAATATACACCAGCTTCACGTACACGGCGTGCAATAAGCTGGCTATATTGAGAACCGAAATCCAAGATAAGGATACGATCTTCAGTAATTTGAGTATTGGTAGTCATGAGTCAACAACTATGCAGGCAAACGAATATAAGCGCCATATTCTATCATTTTTATAAGCCGTACGCACTCCATTCAATCAAGTTCCTTAGCTTTGTAAAAAATCATTTTAAATAATCAGCTTATAGGTTCATTTTGGCTTTAATGATGCTCATCAGTTCACTGGGGGTCATACAGCGATTTAAAAAATCTTCTAAGGAGCCTTCGTCGGTCACTTCTGTAAAAAACACCTCATGATCTGTGCCAAATAATGTTGGATTTTCAGGGTCTGGATCAGACAAGCAGATATAGTATCGATCAGGAAAGCTATAACGATAAAACAACTGTAGAAAATCAGGTTTTGGATTTTGGGTCAGCTGAATCACTGCTTTGAGATCAATATCATCCTCTAAAAAATCACGGTTCCATTCATCAAAATCAGCTGTACCAGCTTGATATGGAGTAAAGTGCACAGCTTGCCAAAAGGTTTGTCCGCGCCCTTCTTCTGTTAACTGATAATACTCTTGAATCAGTTGATTAAAAAATCCATCTGGATTTATATCTAGCTCGGCTTGATGTTGATCAATATAGTCACCCAAACCATAAATTGGTTCTTGATCATCGGCTGCCGCCCAAGGTGTATCCTGAGGCCGTTCATATAAAACGGTATTAAAGGTGATAGCGCACAGGTCATCAACCCATGACACACCTTTGACTTGATCAACATCACCGCCCAGTGCTTTTATTCTGTCTAGAATTTCTTTTTTCATTGTTAAAACTGAATTGAATATTTTTAGATAGCATAAACCAATTGATCCATTTGAATAGTGCTAAATGAACACACACAAAAGCCAGATACAGATCTGGCTTTTCAAAACTTTATTTATGTTTAAATTATTTTTCTATTACATGATCAAGACTCAATTTCCCAGCACCATGCAACATCAAGAAAAACAAACCACCTGCCATTGCGAAGTTTTTCATAAAGTTAATTGCATCTGCTTCACCACCATGAAATAGGAATGCAGTAATCAAACTAAATACGCCCAAACCAAATGCTGCAAAGCGTGCCTGAAAACCAAATAACAATGCCAAACCACCACCGAACTCAACCAGAATGGTTAAAGGTAACATGGCGCCTGGTACACCCATTGATTCCATATAACCGACAGTTGCACTGTAAGCTGTGATTTTTCCCCAACCTGCAACAAGAAAAATATATGCCATAAGAATACGTGCAATCAATGCTATGCTCGCATTGGCGGTGGGTTGATTCACAATATTTTTAACAACAACATTTGGATTAAACATGGTCTGACCTAATTTGTATTTCGTTCTGAAGATGTATACATATTAATCACTAAACATTTCAAGTTAAATACTTAAAAACTAAACTCATCGTTGCAAATTAAGAACAATAATAAGTTTTAAAAATTTACTTTTTAATACTGACTTTCATAACTCACACTGCTAGGATTTGTGCACCAATTCGCATAGTTTCTGCCTTATGGATCTGATTGACTTTATTTTGCACGTAGACGAACACCTGTTTGAATTTATTAGAAATTATGGTATCTGGGTGTATGGAATTTTATTCCTGATTATTTTTGTTGAAACAGGTCTCGTGGTGATGCCATTCCTGCCCGGGGATAGCTTACTTTTTGCTGCTGGCGCTTTAGCTGCTTCGACGGGTGCAATGGATCCTGTGGTTTTAATCACTCTGCTATTTATTGCAGCAGTGCTCGGCGATACCCTCAATTATCATATTGGGAAATATGTCGGACCGCGTGTTTTTGAAATTGATTCTAAATTTATCAACAAACAACACTTGCTGAAAACATCACAGTTTTTTGAAAAGCATGGTGGAAAAACCATTATTTTTGCCCGTTTTATCCCTTTTGCCCGTACTTTTGCACCCTTTGTTGCGGGTGCAGGAAGCATGAATTATAAATATTTCTTAACCTATAATGCAGTCGGTGCAATTTGCTGGGTTGGCTCGTTTATTACCTTGGGTTATTTATTCGGGAATATGCCAATTGTGAAAGATAATTTCACCCATTTGGTTTTCGGTATCATTATTCTCAGCGTGTTACCTGGTGTGATTGGTTATATACGTCATAAATTTTTTAATAAAAATAAAATGCCAAACAGTCAATAAACAGCATATTTAAAGCTGATAAAAAAGCCGATTTCTAAAATCGGCTTTTTTATGGGGTAAAATCCGTTATTTTTTAACTTCCTGACGTTTAGGGACGTAAGGGCAGTTCTTAAATTGAGCCGCCTGAGACAACGCATCTTGCTCACCATACAGTCGGGAAAGCTCAGTATTTTTGGTATTTGAAGATTGCCCTAAATTTACAGAAATACTTGGACCAATCCCCCAACCCCAGCCACCGCTGCCCCAACCACCACCGACACCTAGTCCAACACCTACGCCTGTACGTTTCGCAGGTTGTACACCATTATTAATGTATTGCTGAATACGATTAAATTCTGTCGTCAATTGCAAACAGTTCATCGCCTGATACTGGGTAGGCGATACATAAGTGGGTTTAACCGTCGTCGTACAAGCCGATACGACAAGCGCCATTAAGGCAACGACTGATAATTTAACAGAAGTCATTTTCAATGATTTCATCACGATCTCGAAATTATTTTTTATCAATCTCATTGAACAATGATTGATAGGCTTGAGTCAATTTATGATCTGTAGCCAAATGAATTAATGGCAGATTTTTATGATGCGACTCTTTCATTAATACAGAAGGTGGCAACATATTTTCTAAAACTGGTAAACCTTCATCTTTAAGCTGTTGTACCACTTCACGCGGTAATTTTGCCTGAGCTTGATATTGATTGACCACAATGCCTTCAATTTCAAGTCGATCATTATGATCATCTTGAGTTTCAATGACATTTTGAATAAGCGTCTGTAATGCGCGTTTTGAAAACACATCACAATCAAACGGAATCAGAACACGATCCGCTGAGATCAGTGCCGATAAGGTAAAAAAGTTAAATGCTGGCGGTGTATCAATATAAATACGCTCATATTGACTGGTTAAGGTCTGAATCGCATCACGTAACTTATAAATTTTATGTTTTGATTCTAACGCATGTTCTAACTCGCCTAAGCTCGGGCTGGCGGGTAATACATCCAAATCTTTAAAAGGTGAACGATGAATATATTGCTCAAAACCTTTATTTTTTGTTTTTAAAAGGCTACCAATGGCATTGCCAATCAATCCTTTTTGTTGATGATTTCCAAGTACGTCATTAAAAAAGTTTTCAATATTCGGCTCTAATGCAGTTTTTTCAGCAGAATAGGTGGCGTCATCACCCAAAAGATATTGGCTAGAGTTTGCTTGAGGATCTAAATCAATCACCAATGTTTTAAAACCTTGATACGCACTAATCGCAGCAAGATTCACCGTAATACTTGATTTTCCTACACCGCCTTTTTGGTTAAATACCACACGAGTTAGCATACAAGTTCCCTAAGCTATCATTATTTTTAAACTTGTATCTAGTTTAACCTAGACGCTATACAAGTGTGAAATTCATGTCTAACAATCAACTAAAAACTGGTTTAAGCACCACCAAAACTAAAGTTGCAAGCAAAGCAATTCCGCCAATCACTAAACCTGCTCTGCGTTGTGTTAAAAGAACGGTATCATCCTTTTTATAGGCTTTTATTTGTGAGGAAAGGAAAACCATAAACAAAATAATTTTCGCATAGAACCAAGGCTGCACTTTAAACTCATTCATAATCAATAAAGTTAGCCCTGTAAATATAACCACCGTGAGGGAAAGATGTTGCAAGGCAACAAAAGCTACCCGCCCTTTAGGATTCGGTTGCTGGTTGTGTGTTCCAATAAATAATGTTGAAGCGCGTAAAACAAAAACCAGAATTAATAACCCAACACTGGTCATGTGAATGATTTTAATCAGTAAATGTGTATCCATTTTAATTACTCTGCACTTTATACTTTAGGTGCATGAGCGCAGTCTGGACTTGCTGGGGCTTGACCTTGCCACTCACTTGGAAGATAAGCATGGATCGCTAAGGCATGAATTTTTCCAGGGCTGAGTAAGGCTTTGGCTTCTGCGTACACTTTTTGGTGGCGTTGTACCAAACGTAACCCTGCAAATTGTTCACTGACAATGATCACTTTAAAATGAGACTCTTTTCCAGGAAAATACCCGCCATGACCAGCAGACTCATTGATCACTTCTAAATGTGATGGCTCAAGTTGATTTAAACTTTCAATCAATTGTTGTTCTAAACTCATGCTGATTCCTTAGAGATCGATCAATGGGTGAATGACATAGTATAGCGGATTCTTTGAGCATCGCTGTGTGTTCAGCAAAGCTTTTGCTGTTCGATTTGATTTTTTTAAATTAAATTTTGAAGTTTTTTCATAAAAATGTCTTTATTTTATGCAATTAGTGTTTTCCTTTGCAGAAAAATCTTGACCCTACCATCTGTTGATGTATTATACACCGCATGCGGGAATAGCTCAGTTGGTAGAGCATAACCTTGCCAAGGTTGGGGTCGGGAGTTCGAGTCTCCTTTCCCGCTCAAATTTTTTTATTCAGTTTTTTATTTAAAAAATTGGACAGACTCCGCGGGAATAGCTCAGTTGGTAGAGCATAACCTTGCCAAGGTTGGGGTCGGGAGTTCGAGTCTCCTTTCCCGCTCCAAATTTAAAAAGCCCTGATCGAAAGATTAGGGCTTTTTTTTGCATTATTGGTTTTTAAATCATCAGCATATACTTACACACTTTATGCTGTATTCACTCAATCAGCGTATTGATCACAAAACTGTAAAAGCACAAAAAAACCAATCCGAAGATTGGTTTTTAAAATAATCATCATATGATGCAATTATCGCTCTCTTAACGCTTCTTTGGCTTTATTAAACGGTTTCAACAAGTATTCAATAATTGTTTTTTGACCTGTACGAATATCTACCGTTGCCACCATACCTGGCGTTATTGAGAAAGATTTCCCCGCCTTATTGGTCAATTTATCTTTATCGGTCCGAATATAGACTCGATAGTAGAACTGATCTTGTTTAACTTCATCGCGGATGGTATCAGGAGAAATCACCGTTACTTTCCCTTCTAAGCCACCATAAATTGAATAATCATATGCTGTGATTTTTACCAATGCAGGTTGGCCCGGATGAATAAAGGCAATATCTCGTGGCGAAATACGCGCTTCAATCAATAACTGCTCATCAATCGGTACAATCGTCATCAATTTACCATTTTGTGGAATAACCCCACCAATGGTTGTCACCGCAATTTCTTTTACCACACCACGTACAGGCGCTTTAAAAGTAGAGCGTTTCACCGAATCATTACGACCAGCAACAACTTGCTGTAATGATTGGATATCGGCATTGGCTTTAGCCAATTCTTCACGTGACTTTACATAGTAGTCATTCCGCTTGTCGTTAATTTGATTTTCAAAATTATTGATATCTCGTTTTAAACGTAGGACTTCAACCTCAGAAGCAGCACCTTTCGCCACCAAAGGTTGTGTCATTTGCAATTCATTTTGAACCAAAGACAATGCGTGCTTTAAACCAGTAATCGACTCATCCAAATTTGCGCGACGCGAAGTATATAATGCACTTTCCTCTCTCACCAAAGCAGGAACGGCCAAAACCTGTTTTGGAAACTTGATTGCGGTACCATTCACCTCAGCCTCTAAACGTGCTGCTGTAGCCAATGTCGCAAGTAATTTCATTTGGCTTTCACCGACTTGTGACTCAAATCGAGTAGGGTCTATTTGCGCAAGCGTCTGCCCCTTTTGAATAATATCTCCCTCTTTAACATCCAAGCTGGTCAACACACCACCATCTAAAGATTGAATCGTCTGCTCTTTGGATGATGGAACAACTTTACCTGTTCCTGTAGAAACTTCTTCCAACTTGAATACACAAGCCCAAATCAAGAAAGCCAGCAGACCGATGGCAACAATCCAAATAATAAATGTAGATTTAGGTAACGGTGGTTCTGAAAACTTTAACGCAGAGGGATTGGTTGGCCGCTGTAAAATATTGGATGCATGATCAACTTGAGCAGGGTCATTCTCTTGCAGTGTGATATTTTGGTCATTTTTTTCTTGGCTCATGTTGAACTCCCTCCTGCATTTGCTTGCTGTGCAGGATTTAGAATGGCATCACGCGGCCCATCTTTGATAATCTTCCCTTCATGCACAACGATAATACGATCAACAAGTTGCAAAACAGCAGGACGATGCGTCGCCACCACTAAGGTCCGATGACCTAGCCATTCTTTTAAATGCTGTATCAATACTTTTTCAGAAACATCATCAATCGAAGCAGTTGGTTCATCCAACAACACAATATTTGGATTTCGGAGCAATAACCGTGTGAGTAACAATGCTTGTTTCTGCCCTCCAGAGAATCCTACCCCTCCTTCAAGAATAAGATGATCCAGACCTTCCTTTTTTTGTTCCACGATTTCTAAAGCATTGGTGATTTGTAATGCACGGATAATTTCATCATTGCTTGCCAATGGTGCACCCAAAGTTAAATTTTCACGGATCGTCCCAAAAAACAAATGCGCATTTTGATTTAGTAATGCCATATCACGACGAATATCATCGGGATCAAGCAAAGATTGATCGACACCATCCAAACTGATCTTGCCTTGTACTGGCAATTGCATTCCTGAAAGTAGCTGTAATAAGCTAGATTTCCCTGCCCCATTACGCCCAAGAATTGCAACTTTTTCACCTGCATGGATTTTTAACTGCGGAATGACTAAAGTTGGGCGTGGATCATCTTCAGTATATTTAAATACCACACCTTTAAAATCATAATCACCTGAGAGGACTTTACGCTGAATCAATTGTGCTCGATCAGGACGATCTACTGGCTTTTGCATCAGCTCATCTAAACCATTTTTAGCCACTTTGGCTTGCTGCCAACGACCGAGTACACCTGTAACTTGTGAAATCGGTGCAAGCATACGTGAAGATAAAATCGAACACGCCACCAAAGCCCCCGTGGTCATATCGCCTTTCATCACCGCAAAACAACCCACTAAAACCACAATTGCATAAGTCAGTCCTTGAATTTTTTGTGTCCAAGCATTTAACCAACCCACAATTTTACGTTGCCGCATACTGACATCTGCAGACACTTCATTCATGTGATTCCATTGATTTTGAAATCTGGCTTCAGCACGTAATAACTTGATATCCTCAATACCTTGAACTGCTTCGACCAAAATCGCGTTGCGAATCGCAGACTCACGCATCCCTTCAGTGGCCAACTGAGCCAACTTTTTCTGCACCAAAAAGCCAGGAATAATCATCAATGGTACAACCAGTAACATCACCCAAAAGATGTTGCCCCCGATAATCCAGAAGATCACTAAAAATAGGAAGAAAAACGGTAAGTCAGCAATTGCACTGATCGTTGTTGAGGTCACCAATTCACGAACGCCTTCAAGTTCTCGAATCTGTGAGATAAACGAACCTGTTGAACGTGCGCGATCTTTATTACGGATACGCAATGCATGACCAAAGACGCGGTCTGAAATCTTGAGATCTGCACGCTTACCAATAATGTCTGACAAATAAACCCGTGCAATCCGCAACACAAACTCAAATACAGCTGCAATCAACACCCCACCCGCAAGCACCCACAAGGTTGGAATAGACTGAGAAGGCACAACTCGGTCATAGACTTGCATAGAGAAAATAATGGTCGCCAATGCCAGAATATTGGCAATCATTGAAGCAACCATGATGTCGGTATAACGTTTCCAATCTTTTAAAACGATGTCCCAGAACCAGCTTTTTTCATAAGGTTTAATATATTCATCGACACGAGCATCGGGAATCGATGTCTCTGGTCGAAAAATATAAACGCGACTGGCATTGGCTTGAAGTTCATGCAAATTAAAAGTTTGTGAAAGACCTTGATCACCACTTAACTGTAAGCTTGCATTGCCCTCATTGTCGACTTTCTCGATAACCGCAACTTGACCATTGTTAAATTCAACAACAACGGGCAATCGCCATGGATTCAGTACATCCGTGCTAAAGTCTGCTTTGCGAACATTCAAACCCACTTGACGGGTAATAATGGACAACATGTCGTCAATATTTGTGTATTTATTCCAATCCAGTTGCAGACGAATTTGTTCTTCAGCAGGTTGCATTCGATAATGCTGCGCAACCGTAATGATCGCTTGTAACCAGGGTTGATAATTTAATGTTTTTGTATTCATGGTTGAACTTCAAACCCCTGAATTTGAATGTTATTTAAATGATAAGCATTTCTACTTTTACCGGTTACCTTGATATACACCGCGATCGTGTCATAGATATCAAAGCGTGCCGCTTCCCTTTCTATTCTTGAACTTTGATAGGATTGTTCTGAACTTAATAAATCTAAGATCGAACGCTTGCCTAATTTATATTGTTCTTCATACAGCTCACGGGTTTTTGCTGTTGAGCGCTCCCGATCCAATAGAACCCAAATTTGCTTATCCGTGTTTTCAATACTTTCTCGTGCAATTTGTGTTTGATCCATAATATCTAGGTAAGTTGCATTCAACTTTGCACGTGCAGCCTGTTCAGCAAAATTTGCAGCTTTGACTTGAGATCCCAGTGCACCACCTTGATAAAAATTACTGGACATCTGCACGCCAACAGAACCATCGGTATCATTTTCTAAACCAGTATTTGGATTTTGACCATTCAATGCTTTACTGACTGATCCCACCAATGAAATTGTGGGATAAGCACTCAATTGGGTTTGCTTCTTCTGACTCTGCGCAACATCAATCTCTGCTTTTGCTGCGATCATTGTAGGAATGGTATTCATTTCAGGGTCATCATAAAGACCAGACTGTTTTACAAACTCATCAGGAATATTAAAATCCATTTGACTCACATCAAAACCCAATAATGTGCGTAATTTTTGTTCTTGTTGTTTTAAAAAATTTTGCTGAGTAATTAAGTAGGAACGTGCATACTCAACATAGCTTAGTGCTTGCACAGGATCGGCATTGCTACTAATTCCTGCGTCTGCTCTTAAGCGTGCAATCTCATGTAAACGACTAACCCCATTAAATTGATCTTGCGCTATTTTGATAATATTGCGATAGCGCAGTAAGGATAAAATATCTCGTGCGGTTTGGGTCGAGATATCATCAATACTGATTAATACATTGGCTTGCTCAACTGCCAATTTATTTTGTTGCGTGGTGACACTGGATTTTACTTTACCAAAGTCATAAAGCAGTTGGTTGGCTTCAACTGAATACAACTGGCGACCTTTATCATTGGATGTAAAATCACCTGTATTCATACCCGCTTTTAACTGTGGGTAATATTGCGCTTTTGCCACATCAATATTGGCATTTTGTCCTGCCAGTGTTGAAATCGTTTGAGCAATATTGGGGTTTCTTTTTACTGCAATCTGAATCGCATCTTCAAGACTTAAAATTTTTGCTTGGCTTGAATACGCATGGGTTGTTTGTGTTTTCGCTTGTTCTAAATATAAATTATTAAGTGATGCCTTTTGTCCAGTATATGGCCTTACAACAGGGAGTTGATTCTGATTGCCTATATGTGCATCGGGTTGATATTTAAAATCGGTCAAATCCTTGAGTTGGACAGTTCTAAATGACTGATCATCCTTGGGTTTTATAAACCCGGTCACACCTTCTTTGATATTTTTTAAGTAGCTTGTTTCTTGTGTATAACCATTGTTCTGCAATAGAACCAATAAACTCACAGCACTCAAACTTTTTAACAATATAGTGGGCTTTTTTGCTATTAACATTCGCGAATGGCACCTAGAAAAGCTTTTAATTATCGGTATTGAATTATTTTGAATTATTTCCCTACCTCATTTCTATTCTACACATTATAAAACCTAATCAAATGCTTATTTGTACTTTTTAAAGTTAAATTTCTTTAATAAAATATTTTAAATTCAAATACTAACAGTGAAAAAATGTGACTATTATCACATGAATTATAAAATTACACATAAATCATCTCAAAAGCTGTAAATCCACAATATGCAAATCATGACCGATGATCCAATACATTATTAAAAATAAGCTTGGTGTAATCGAAACGTATTCAATTTTATTCTTCAAACTATATTTACATCTTCCAACATAATTTCTTATACACTTTAAGGTTAAAATGATGTTTCACTACCAGCCAACCTTAAACAATATAAAGATGAACATGACTAAACTGACTTGTTTCAAAGCCTATGATATTCGAGGCAAACTTGGCACAGAGCTAAATGAAGAAATCGCTTATAAAGTAGGCCGTGCTTATGGTCAAATCTATCAACCAAAAACTGTGGTCATTGGTTGTGATGTCCGTTTAACCAGCGAAGACTTAAAACAAGCAACGATTCGTGGTTTAAATGATGCTGGGGTAGATGTTCTTGATCTTGGCATGACGGGAACAGAAGAAGTTTACTTTGCTGCTTTTCATCTCGACGTTCAGGGTGGTATTGAAATCACAGCAAGCCATAATCCAATGGATTACAATGGCATGAAATTGGTTCGTGAAAATGCTCGACCAATCAGTGCAGATACAGGACTAAAAGATATCCAATCGTTGGCTGAATCTGAACAGTTCATTGAAGTTGAGAAAAAGGGTACAACTCAAAAATATAATATCCTCCCTGAATTTATTGAACACCTACTCACCTATATTGACCCGAGCAAAATCCGCCCGCTTAAACTGGTGATGAATGCGGGCAATGGTGCAGCTGGTCATGTTGTTGATGCAATCGAAGAAAAATTCAAGGCGCTCAATATCCCAGTAGAATTTATTAAAATCCATAATCATCCAGATGGTACTTTCCCAAATGGTATTCCTAATCCGATCTTAGTGGAAAATCGAGATAGCACCCGCAATGCAGTTTTAATACATCATGCGGATATGGGGATTGCGTGGGATGGTGACTTTGACCGTTGTTTCTTATTCGACGAAAAGGGTCAATTTATTGAAGGTTATTATATTGTTGGATTATTAGCCCAAGCCTTCTTGTTAAAACAAGCAGGTGAAAAAATCGTACATGATCCTCGCCTAGTCTGGAATACACTGGATATCATTGAGCAATATCAAGGGATTGCCGTTCAATCCAAATCTGGACATGCTTTTATTAAAGATGTGATGCGTGAACACAATGCAGCTTATGGCGGAGAGATGAGTGCACATCACTATTTCCGTGATTTTGCTTACTGTGACAGCGGAATGATCCCTTGGTTATTGGCGATTTTAGTGGTATCAGAAACTCAACAATCGTTATCCAGCCTGGTCGAAGGGATGATTGAGCGTTTCCCGTGTAGCGGTGAAATCAACTTTAAAGTTGAAGATACGCAAAAAACCATTCAAAAAATCTTCGATCATTTTGCCGATTTAAACCCTGCAATTGATCAAACAGATGGTGTTAGCCTTGATTTTGGTGCATGGCGTTTAAATGTTCGTGCATCCAATACGGAACCCTTATTACGCTTAAATATTGAAAGCCGTACAGATAAAAATCCAAAACCAATGCAAGACTATGTAGATGAGTTAACTCAGTTGATTCAGGGTTAGTTTTAAATGGCGATAAAAAATAGGCGCTTAATGCGCCTATTTTTACAGTTAAATTTATGCTTGATAGCCTGTTGGATTTTGCTTTTGCCAATTCCAACTATCTGCCAACATATCTTCCAAAGTATATTTTGGCGTCCAACCTAATTCTTTAATTGCACGTACATTATTTGCAAATGAGGTTGCTACATCTCCCGAACGACGCGGTGCAATTTCATATGCAACAGAAACCCCATTTACCTGTTCGAAAGTGTTCTTCACTTCAAGTACAGATGAACCATTTCCTGTACCAATGTTCCAAGCACGGCAACCTTGAGCAGCTAAACGGTTGTTTAAAGCACATAAATGCGCATTGGCTAAATCAACCACATGGATATAGTCACGTACCCCTGTACCATCTACAGTGTCGTAATCATCACCATAAATCGAAAGTTTATCACGACGCCCAACAGCAACTTGAGTGACATAAGGCATTAAATTATTTGGAATACCTTGTGGGTCTTCACCAATACGACCACTCTTATGCGCACCAACAGGATTAAAATAACGCAAGAGTGCAATCGACCAACGCTCATCCGCAATTGATAGCTTTTCCAACAATTGCTCAACAATTAACTTGGTATAACCATAGTTATTTGAAGGCATACCTGTTGGCATATTTTCATCTAAAGGTGAAATATTCGCTTCATCATATACAGTTGCAGACGAGCTAAAAACTAAATTAAAGACACCCGCTCTTTGCATCGCTTGTGCCAACTGTACTGATCCCGCAATATTATGATCAAAATAAGTCAGTGGAATTTGTTGGCTTTCTCCCACTGCTTTTAAACCTGCAAAATGAATCACAGCATCGATTTTATTGTTTGAAAAAACTTGATCTAAATCATTTTGATAGCGAATATCACCTTGAACAAATTTTAGTGTTTTCCCAGTTAACTCTTGGACACGTTTCAATGATTCTTCTGAGCTATTTGATAGATTGTCTAGGACAATAACCTCATGCCCAGCCTCAAGTAGCTCCACACAAGTATGCGATCCGATATAACCGGCACCACCTGTTACTAAAATATTTGCCATAAATTTTTCCAGTATATCTACTCTTTACCCAGCAAGATCTTAATTAAACCTTGTGTTGAAGCATCCAGTTGAGACACGTCTTTTTCTTTACCATTGAGGATAGGGAGTAATTGATTGGCAATTTCTTTGCCTTTTTCAACACCCCATTGATCAAATGGATTAATATTCCAAATAACCGATTGCACAAATACTTTATGTTCATACAATGCGATCAGCATCCCTAAACTATAAGGGCTTAGTTCTTGTAACAATAGCGTTGAGCTTGGTTGGTTACCTTCATATTGTTTATATACAGGTAAGTCTGATAATTCATTGGCATTTAATGCTGTGTTACCAAAAGCCAATAATCGCGACTGGGCCAAGCAATTGGATAAAGCCAAATGATGCTGCTCAATTAAGGATTCTGCACTTTCAGCATAAGTAAATTGATTCGAATTATAACGCTGCACCGGCGCAATAAAATCACAACTCACTGCATGAGTTCCTTGATGCAAAAGCTGATAAAAAGCATGTTGCGCATTTGGGCCCACTTCGCCCCAGACAATTGGGCAGGTGTTTAAATCAACTTTTTGATTATTTCTTTGAATCGACTTTCCATTCGATTCCATCTCAAGTTGCTGTAAATAAGAAGCAAAATATTTGAGACGTCCATCATAAGGCAATACTGCATGGGTCTGAATATTTAAAAAATTATTATTCCAGACTCCAAGTAAAGCCATCAATACAGGAATATTTTGTTCAAATGAAGCTTTTTGGAAATGCTGATCAATCGCATAAGCGCCTGCGAGCAATTGTTTAAACCCATCAACACCAATCTGCAATGCAATCGGTAAGCCAATACATGACCACAACGAGTAACGACCACCGACCCAATCCCAAAGTAAGAACTGGTTTTCTGGTGCGATTCCCCATTCTGTCATTTTCTCAGGTTTGGTTGAAACCCCAATAAAATGATGTTGGATCACACTGTTTTGCGTACCCAAATCTTTTTCTAACCACTGACGAACTGTTTGAGCATTAGATAAAGTATCAATGGTTCCAAAAGACTTGGACGAAATAATAAATAAGGTGGTTTCAGGGCGTAATTGATGTAGTAAATCAGAAAGCTGACTACCATCCATAGTGGAAACGAAATGTACTTTTAATGGTTTAGCAGTACTGACTTTATAGTCTGATAATGCATGACTAACCATCAATGGTCCCAAGTCAGAACCACCCACACCGATATTGACCACATCTTGAATCACTTCACCTGTAGAACCACGACATTGTCCTGCATGGACTTTATCGACAAGCTGATACATGCGATCTAATTGTTGATGTACCAATTCAGCCAGTTCAGGATAATCTTGATCATGTTTCGGTAAGCGCAGTGCCCAATGCATTGCTGCTCGGTCTTCCGTATAATTGATCGATTCTTCGGTAAATAAACGTTTGATCCATTGTGTTAATTGTTTTGAATCTGCAAATTTAAACAAGGCATCACATGCATTTTGGTCAATGCGATGTTTACTATAATCAAAACTCAGTTGATTAAAATGTACTGAGAACTTGTCAAAACGCTGTGGATCTTGTTCAAATAAATCAGTTAAACGCAATTGCTGTTGTTCTACAGAAAGATTTTGCAATCGTGCTAAATGCTGCTCTCTTTGGTCATTGTCTAATATAGAATTTGTCATACTCGCCCTACACCCTGATAAGCAAAACCTTGTGCTTTGACGAAATCTGGATCTAACATATTACGACCATCAAGAATCAAAGGATGGGCCATTTTCTGTAAAAGTTGTGAATAATCAGGACTCCAATATTGCTTCCAAGCCGTTAATAAACACAATGCATGTGTATTTTCTACGGCTTGGTATTGATCATGACATAAAATCAAATCAGCGCGTTCGCCATAGAAATTTGCTACCCGCTCTAAGGCCTGAGGATCATGCAACTGTACAATTGCGCCTTGTGCCCAAAGCGCTGCAAGCATGGCATGAATTGGTGAGTTCTCAATACTCGAGGTATTTTCTTTAAAAGAAGCACCCCAAATCGCCACAACTTTACCTGTTAACTGCCCTTGATAGTAATTCCACAGTTTTCTAAATAAAATTTCTTTCTGTTGTTCATTGATATTCCAAACCTGATCCAGCAATTGGCTTTTGATCCCTGAACCTGCCACTGTACCTGTTAAGGTTAAAATATCATGCGAGAAATTTTCCCCACCAAAACCCACACCTGCAGATAAATATGATGCGCCAATTCGACTATCAGATGCTAATCCCTGTTTAACATTATGAATATCAATATTTAATTTTTCAGCGACTTGCGCCATATCATTCATATAACTGATGCGTGTTGCCAACATACCTGAAATACTCAGCTTGGTAAATTCAGCATCTAAAAATGGCATAAACAAATATTGATGTTTTAACTGAAAAAAAGGTCTTAATAATTCTTTGATAATCTGCTGTGTCGCAGATTGATCTACTCCTACAATCACCTGCTTTAGGTCGATAAAACTTTGAATCGCATTACCTTCTTGAATGGTGTCTGGCAAATACGCCCAATAATCAGCCACTAAAATTTGTTTTAGTTCTTCAGTTCCTTGTAAACCGAATGTAGAACCATTGATCATCAGCCTCGGATGAATAATAGGAAAATGTTTTAATTGTTCAGCCAAGTGCTTGGCTTGATCAAATTCAGAAGGATTAAAACTAAATAAAAACACTTCACTTTGCAATTGAAGCTGTTTTAACCCGACCAATTGAATTGAATTATTCTTAATCTGTTTTTGAATGAGTTGATTTAAATCTTGATCTTGATAGTGTACTGAGGATTGATCATCAGCACCTACTTGGGGACACCAATAAACATGGTGCCCATATTCAGCAAACAAGCCAGCGAGTACGCCAGCTTGGAGTGTTGTGCCAAATACACAAATATTCATATCAGATCCAATTATTATAAATTCAATTCTTTGATAAGCTGTTTGAATTCTTCACCCAACTTAGGATGCTCCACAGCATAGTGTAATACTGCTTTTAAATAACCAATTTTACTACCACAGTCGAAGGTCTGACCTTTCATACGATACGCTTCGACATTTTCTAATTTTTGTAATGCAGCAATAGCATCCGTCAATTGGATTTCATTGCCAGAACCTTTAGGTGTCTGTTCTAATAATTGCATAATTTTAGCAGGAAGCACATAACGCCCGACTACAGATAAATTTGAAGGTGCACTACCGACTGCAGGCTTTTCGACAATCCCTTTCATCACCATACTTTCACCTTCAACAGGTGAAGATGCAACATCCACAATACCATATTGATCCACAAGATGATCAGGCACAGCCTCTACCATAATTTGTGATGCTTTAGATGTATTAAACCGATGAATCATTCGCGCTAAATCATTTTCTGTACTATTTTCTTTCACCAAAACATCTGGCAATAATACAGCGAAGTCATCATTTCCAATCACAGATTTCGCACATAAAACAGCATGCCCTAAACCCAATGGCTGAGGTTGACGTACACTCACCACACTGACATGTTTTGGTAAAATTTCAGTAATTTCTTTGAGTAGATCAATTTTCTTCTTATTTTCTAATGTGGTTTCCAGTTCAAAATTACGATCAAAATAATTTTCAATAGATGCTTTTGAAGAATGCGTCACTAAAATAATTTGCTCAATTCCGGCCGCTACAGCTTCTTTAACAACATACTCAATTGCAGGCCGATCTACAACAGTCACCATTTCTTTAGGGATTGACTTACTTGCAGGTAGAAAACGAGTACCTAACCCAGCAACTGGAAGAATGGCTTTTTTGATCATGATTTACTTTAACACTATTAATGATTGGTAGATTTGGTATCGGTAGGTTCAGAGCCTGAGAAACGACTTGCCCCAACAGCTTGATCTGGTGAATCTATACCTTCTTTTTTAAACATAACGACAACAGTTTTAAACATAATTTTAAAATCGAGAAGCGTTGATTGTTTTTCAACATATTGTACATCTAAATCAAACTTTTCTTCCCAAGAAAGATTATTACGGCCACTCACTTGGGCAAGACCCGTCATGCCAGGTTTAACATTATGGCGACGCAATTGATGTAGAGTATAGTGTTCAACGAATTCAGGAAGCTGTGGCCGTGGTCCAACGATGCTCATATCACCCTTTAGAACATTAATGAGCTGAGGCATTTCATCTAGACTAGTTGAACGCAATTTTTGTCCAAAAGGCGTAATCCTTTGATCATCGGGTAAGGGTTGCCCATCTTTATCAAATGCATCTTTCATAGAACGAAATTTAATCATTCTAAAATGTTTACAGTCTTTCCCTGGGCGCTCTTGATAAAAAAAGATAGGAGAACCTAGGTTTTTACGCACCTTATAAGCGACTAAAAGAAAAATAGGCGACAGTAATAAAAGTGCTATTGACGCAATAATGATATCAACAAGTCTTTTCATTACAATAAAACCTCAATTTCTTATTTAATATTAGAGACATCTTGTAGGACCTCTACTATTTTTTTCATTGCTACTGGCTCAGAATAATGATTCATCAAAACATTTCTAGGCGATAGTATATTATCTGTTGAAGTGCTTGCTATGATTTCTAGTATAGCGTTTGCTAAAAGTCTAGGGTTTTCAGGTGGCACAACCCAACCAATTTGATGTTCTCTGATCATACAAGCAACTTCAGAATACTCATCCATAATTGCTAATAAAGGCTTATCAGCCGCCATTGAAAAATACGCTTTGCTTGGCACCCCTAACCCCAACATTCCCTCTGCTAAAGTTACGATAGCAATATCTCCAGCATTTAATCCCTTTGATTTCGCATTTTGCTGTACAGGTCCAATATATTGTATATTTGGATCGTTTAATGTTTCTATTGCGTGATTAAGTTGTTCGACATATGCTCCATCCCCCATAAATAAAAATTTAGGTCTTTTAGAAGGTTCAATCAATTTAATCGCTTCAATAATATTACTAACACCTTGCACACGACCAATATTACCAAAAAATTGAAATATTGGTGACTCATTTTCCCAGTTTAATTTTTTCAATATCTCATTTGAGCTTTTTTCTTCTACTTCAATATCATTTTCATCAATCCAATTTTGGATCACAACACTATTATTCTGATTTGTTTTTGTATCGACTAAATTTTTCATATCTTGCCCAATCACAATCAACTTTTCAGGGGCTGCATAAAAAACATCAAAAACTTTTTTTAAAATCTTATAAAGGAAGTTTTCTTTTTTCAAAACTTTAGCAGCTACTAAATTTTCAGGAAATACATCATGAACAAGTAACACCCATTTAAAACCTATCATTTTTTTTGCAAAATAAATGACAATTAGTAAAAAAATAGGTGTCGTCCCTGTAAATACAAGATCTTGTTTCTTAACATTTTTTATTATTTTAATAAAAAAACGAAAAGAAATGAGCAATTCAAAAAACAATCTTTGAATCAGACTCTTCTTATTTAAACTTGAATCTTTAACAATGATGCTTTCAAGATCAATAACATCATTATTTTTATCTTCTTTGATGATCAAACTTAATTCAGAACCATATACCTTTTTCAAATGGATATACAACTTATGAAATAGATATCCTGTAGTATTTTGATTTGAATGATAATATTCCGTTATTAAGTATGTCTTTTTCATTATCCAATTGCCTTAATATTTTTTCCAAATTACACGATTAACATAGTCTGTATAACTTAAGATAATGCGCGCTATTTTTTCTGAAACATTTGGCATACTGTAATCTTCGACTAAACGGAGCGTTCTTTCGTCCCCTCTAGCTTGGTATTCTAAAATCTGCAACCCTTGCAAAATACGTTCAGAAGTTAAGCCAACCATCATGACCGCTGCCTCTTCCATACCTTCAGGTCTTTCATGAGCTTGACGTAAATTTAATGCTGGAAAATTAAGAATAGATGACTCTTCATTGATCGTACCACTATCAGAAAGTGCAGCCTTGGCAGAAAGTTGCAATTTATTGTAGTCACTAAAACCCAATGGCTTTAACAATTGTACCAACGGATGAAAAGATACCCCCATTTGTTCGATACGTTTACGTGTTCTAGGATGAGTGGAAACAATCACAGGATAGTTATATTTTTCCGCCACGGCATTTAACATTTCAACCAAATCTAAGAAATTTTGATCTGAGTTGATATTTTCTTCACGATGCGCACTCACAATAAAATATTCATGCTCTTTCAACTTTAATAGTTCTAGCACATTTGAAGCTTTGATCTTATCTTTATAATAAGTTAATACTTCAAACATTGGACTACCTGTTTTGATCACAAGATCAGCGGGCAAACCCTCTGCAAGCAAATAATCACGAGCAATCGTGCTATAAGTCAAATTAATATCAGCAGTATGATCTACAATACGTCTATTAATCTCTTCAGGCACTCGCATATCAAAACAACGGTTCCCCGCTTCCATATGAAATGTTGGAATTTTACGACGCTTTGCTGGAATAACGGCTGTACAACTATTGGTATCACCTAATACTAATAATGCATCAGGTTGAGTCTCCTCTAAGACCTTATCTACTGCAATAATAACATTACCGATTGTTTCTGCCCCAGTAGCCCCTGCTGCATTTAAAAAATGATCTGGCTTACGTATACCTAAGTCCGTAAAGAAAATTTCATTTAATTCATAATCATAATTTTGACCTGTATGTACAATAACGTGATCAAAATATTTGTCACAGACGGCCATCACACGAGATAAACGAATAATTTCTGGGCGAGTCCCCACGACTGTCATTAATTTTAATTTTTTCACAAAATAGCTCTTTAATTAGATAATGGCATTGCATATGTATCAGGTTTTGAACGGTCAAATATTTCATTTGCCCATAACATTACCACCATTTCATCATCACCAATATTGGTAATATCATGTGTCCAACCTGGTACTGTTTCGACGATTCTAGGCTCTTCACCAGAGGTTTCTAATTGATAAAATTCACCCGTAATCACATGCTTAAACTTAAATAAGGCCTGCCCTTTAATGACCAAAAATTTTTCCGTCTTGGTATGGTGATAATGCCCACCACGAGTAATGCCTGGATGAGCTGTAAAATATGAAAATTGCCCTGCGTCAGGAGTTTTCAACATTTCAACAAATACACCACGATCATCACCATATTTCGTTACTGTATAATCAAACTGCTTAGGACTAAAAAAACTTAAGTATGTTGAATACAAAGCACGAGTTAAACCTACACCTACTCGATCCGTAATCAAAGACTCTCTTGAACCTTTAAATCCATAAATTGTTTCAGCAAGTCGTCCTACTGTAATTTGATATTCAGGTTTAATTTCAAATGGCTCATTTGCTGGATATTTTTGATTTAAAATATTCCAAATCGTTTCAACGACATCATCAATATATACCAATCGAATCAATGCATTTGGATCATTGATTTGTATAGGTAAATCATTTGCAATGTTATAACAAAAAGTTGCAACTGCTGAGTTATAGTTCGGTTTAGACCATTTACCAAAAATATTGACCATTCTAGAAATGTAAATTGGATTCTCATTTTCTTGATTTAATTTGGTCAATGCTTGTTCGCCACCAAGTTTGCTTTGACCATAGACATTATCTCTTTCTGCCTGAATAGAAGAAGATAATATAATTGGTGTTTTTTTCTTATTTTCTCGTAGAATGTCACAAATTTTTTCAGTAAGTGAAACATTCCCTTCTATAAATTCACCATCGTTTTTAGGTCGATTTACACCAGCTAAATGTACAATCCATTCAGCATCTAAAACTAATTGCTCTAACTCTTGCTCAGTTGAATCGCGATAATATTTCAATATTTCAATATTTTCTTTTTCAGATAAATACTGAATCAAATTTTTCGCAACAAAACCATTTGCACCAGTAATCAAAACTTTCATTTTAAACCTCAGGTGATTTGTAAATACCGTTTGTTAAATCACGGATAAATTCAAGTTTAAGCAATAATTTTTTCATACCTTCAACATCTAAACGTGTTGTATTGTGTGAGTTATAATCTTCATACTCGACGACTTTGGTATTGCCGTCCTCAATATATTTTTCATAGTTTAGATCACGCTGATCTGCTGGGACTCTAAAGTAATCTCCAAGGTCTTCAGCACATGCTTTTTCTTCTCGACTCAGAAGTGCTTCGAAAGCTTTTTCACCATGACGAGTACCAATCACATTGATTTGGTGGTCTTCCTTATCAAGCATTTGTGTGATTGCACGTGCTAGTGTATCAATCGTTGCTGCTGGTGCTTTTTGTACGAAAATATCACCATTTTGACCATGATTAAAAGCATACAGCACAAGATCAACCGCATCTTCAAGTGTCATCATGAAGCGAGTCATATGTGGATCTGTAATCGTAATTGGTTTCTCTGCTCGTATCTGGTCGACAAATAATGGAATAACTGAACCTCGAGACGCCATCACATTGCCATAACGAGTACCACAAATGACGGTCCCTGTTCCCTCAAGATTACGTGATTTTGCAACCATTACTTTCTCCATCATTGCTTTGGAAATCCCCATAGCATTGATTGGATAAACAGCTTTATCTGTACTTAAGCACACCACACGAGAAACTTTATTTTGAATTGCGGCTTCGAGTAAATTTTCTGTACCTAAAACATTCGTTTTAACGGCTTCTAAAGGATAGAACTCACATGAAGGAACTTGCTTGAGTGCAGCCGCATGAAAAATATAATCCACACCACGTGTTACGTTGAGAACTGAATTAAAATCACGGACATCGCCAATGTAAAACTTAAGCTTAGATGATTGGTACTTTTTACGCATATCATCTTGTTTTTTTTCATCGCGACTAAAGATACGGATCTCTTTAAAATCACTGTCTAAAAAACGCTTTAGCACAGCATTGCCGAATGATCCTGTACCACCTGTAAGTAATAAAACTTTATTTTCAAACATATTTAGTCACTATTTTCCATTCAATTTTAAGATTAAATCTTTCTGTAAAGCCCATTTCTCATCCGCAGAAGGATAATTTTTCAAAAGAACATTTTTGCCATTTTCTACTAATGATCTTTGTAAAGATTCATTGGATAAAAGTTGAATAATTGCATCTGCAATACTTATTTCATCAAGAGGGTCAAAATATACTGCCGCATTTTCACATAATTCTCTCGCAAAGGGACGATCACTTACTAATAATGGCCTATTTGCTAGAAATGCTTCCGGGAATACTGCTGTAGAAGACTCCACAAGACTAGCACACATTATAGCGTTACTTTTCAAGTATAGTTCTGCAAACCTTGCATTTTCTACAAATCCCACTGTTTCAATAAGCCCTTCAACCCCATTCTCTTGAGCAAGACCAAATAATTTATTCCAACCTTCAGATTGCTCTGGAATAGTAAATACTAACTTTAAATGTTGAATATGCCCTTCACTAAAATGTACTTTTAATTTTTTTAAGGAAAAAATAATTCGTTCTAAATTCTTATGAGGATAATAACTTCCTGGGATAAGTATCTGAAAAACATCATTTGCAGGGAAAAGTTTAGTTTCATATTCAATAATATTTTTTTTGAAATTTGGGCTATACGAATTTCCAATGACAAAAATTTTACCATCAACATAATTTAAATATTTTGCTAACTTCTTTTTAACTAATTCAGTTTCAACAAGCAAATAGCTATTTGACCATTTAAAAATTTGTGCTTTTATTGAATTCAAAAGCTTTTCAAAAAAACCTACTTTTAATTCTTTCTGATATAACATTTTTCCCAATGCAAAACCTTGTAATGTCTTTGCCTTAGGTTTCCAATATGCTGGTCCAAAAACCACAAATACAAAATCAGGGTTATGTTTCTTCTCAATTAATGACAACCGGCCACCTTGTTTAAACTTCGAATATATAGGAACTATATCTTCAACATAATAATGCTTAAACTTAGATTTCGTATTTTCAGATAATTGTCGATCTATTTCAGGATTTGTTACACAAATAACATCAAAGTCATTATCATTAGCAATATTCTCTATTACGGATAAAGCAACTTGTACCCCTCCACCAATAGATGTTATAGATGCATCCAACAAAATAACCATTAATTAATACCTTAAAATGTTACTCAATTTTACTATATCAAATTTTTTACACACATTCTCTATATATATTATTACAACAGCCTTAAAACCATGTTATCTAATCCTTGTTAAATCCAGGATAAACAACAAAAATAAAACTATTACAAAACTACCTGAATTAAAAACATAACCATTATGTGCAATCATAAAAAAATAATGCAACAAATAAAATAAAAATGCAAAAAAGAAGCTATTTTTATAATCCTTTATTAATCCCAATAAAAATGCACATAAAAAGAAAACAAAACCGACCAAGACCGACTTTCCATCTGCATAAATAGGCATTAATGCTGTATAAACATTAAATGTAGGATTAATCAACTTCAAATTATCATAAGTAAATTGACAATTAAAAAGTGGTATAGAGTGGAGACACTCAGAAGTGTAACTTGGTGCAATTCTTGAGAAGTTCTCAAATCCATAAAACAAATAATTAAATAATTCAACAAAACTAACTGTATACAAGCCTGAGCGTAAAGCATTAATTCCAAAAAATATAAGTAAAAAAATTACAAATATTTTCAACAAAAGTGAAACTTTTATTTTTATATAAAAAATATAATAACTAAAGAATATCAAAAGGTAATTAATCAACACCCCTTTCCAACCAGTTAAAAAAGTAAGAAAAAACAACAAAAAAATAGAATATTTTATTATTTTATCAAACTTCACATTTAGAATAAAATACACATACCCACTAAAAAACAGACCAACCATCGATGAAAATGTAAATAAGTTCCAAAAAAAACCTT